>CAZKOU010000069.1:0-1527 GCA_964554505.1 uncultured Candidatus Saccharibacteria bacterium | reverse complement strand
CTTGCATGTGTTAGGCACGCCGCCAGCGTTCGTCCTGAGCCAGGATCAAACTCTCAAATATTTGAAGAGGAAATAAGAGTTTCCTCTCCAAACGTTTCCTTGTGGGCCAAGCCCAACAAGAAACGTTGCCTTCTCTTTCTTAAAAAAGAGAAGGGCTTAGGGCCCTTTTGGGGCAACCACAGAAACTTGGAAATTTTCTGGTTACTTCTAAATTGTCACCCCGCTTCTTTTAAGAAGTGGTGGACAATTTTACTAAATTGTCAAAGAGCAAAGAAAAAAACCAAACCCATTTTCCGGGTTTTGGCCCTTTTCTCTGCCCCTTAATTAACTTGATTATTGAATTGCCGCACCTTTTGCTGCACATGCTTCAAAGGAACGGGCAATCTTCAAATTGTCAACTTAAAAATTTGCCTGCTTTTTTCTCCTTGTTTACATTATAGAATATCCAAGCCGCGGGTGTCAAGTGGATAAGAGTGAAGGGTGGTTATCACGCAAGAGAGGGCAAGCCCTATTTTAGATAATCAAAAAACTGCCGCGATAACCACCCCCCTACTTCGCCTCGCTAATCACCTCATCTACAATTCCGTACTTCTTCGCCTCTTCCGCGCTCATAAAAAAATCGCGGTCCGTGTCTTTTTCTATTTGCGCCATATTTTGACCGGTGTGTTTGGCTAAAATCTGGTTGACCGCTTCTTTAACCCGCATAATTTCTTTGGTCTGGATTTCAATGTCCTTGGCCGGGCCTTCGGCGCCGCCCATTACCTGATGAATCATCACGCGCGCGTTGGGCAGAATGTATCTTTTGTTTTTGGCGCCCGCGGCTAACAAAATCGCGGCCGCGGAAGCGGCCTGTCCAATACAGATGGTGGCCACATCCGGCTTGATGTACTGCATGGTATCGTAAATAGCCATGCCCGCGGTGACCACTCCCCCGGGCGAATTGATGTATAAATGTATATCGCGGTTTTTGTCTTCGGATTCCAAAAACAAAAGTTGCGCCATAATCAAGTCCGCGGTTTCATCCGCAATCACGCCCCCCAAAAAAATAATCCTGTCTTTAAGCAAGCGGGAAAAAATATCATAAGCCCGCTCCCCCAAAGGTGTCTTCTCTAAAACCATGGGCACTAAGATTTGATTACGTTCTTTCATTTAATCTCCTTTGCATCTCCTTTACAAAAATAATGTAGCAAAAAATTAAATAAATGTAAAGAAAAAGGAGCCAACTGATGACTCCCACAAAAATAAATCACAAAGACAAAGAATGTTGTTGCATATATCCCTTAATTTGAGAAAGCATTGTATCTGCCCGAGAATCGCGTTGTTCGGATGGTAAATCTTCTGTTTTGCCTAGATCATTCCTCCAACGCTCCAGCTGAACCGTAAGTTCTTCTCTTAAATTTCTTCCGATATAACCGATATCTCGCGTCTACCCATCCAATAGGCAGCATCGATTGGTTGATCCCAAACAGGAAGTTTATCTACCTCTTTTCTTTGAAATTCGTGCTCATCATCAAGTCGTGAGGATTG
>CAZKOU010000068.1:0-1724 GCA_964554505.1 uncultured Candidatus Saccharibacteria bacterium | reverse complement strand
ACATAGCACCCGTATCTCCCATAAAAAAACGAGCTGGATAGATATTAAACCAAATAAAAGCCAGAAGCGCGCCCATAACAGTGGCGCAAAAAGCGGCAATGGCAATCTGGTTTTGGACTAAAGCAATGACCGTGTAGGCGCCAAAAGAAGTGGCTAAAACCCCGCCGGCCAAGCCGTCCAAGCCATCGGTTTCATTAGCCGCAAAAGCCGTGCCCACCAAAATCAGAATAAAAAGCGGCACATACCAAAGCCCCAAGGCAAATCCCCCACTCCCGGAAAATGCAGAGGCCGGTTAATCCAGTCCAGTTTGTAGGCAAACCACCACGCGCCTGCCGAGGCAATAGCTAAATAAATAAACAATTTGTGCCAAAAACGCAAGCCGCCGCGATTGGGACCAAGCCCAATGATATTCAATAAATCGTCCAACGCGCCAATAATGCCTGTGGCCAGAAGCGCAAATAAAGGCAGCCAAGTACCCTCCCGATTGAAGTTAAAAGCAATAGTGACCAAAGCCACGGTCACCCAGATAAGCACGCCTCCCATAGTCGGAGTGCCTTCTTTGCTCTTGTGCAGAGCAGTGAAAACCGGCGCTTTTTTGCCGGCATAATCCGTGCGCCGGATGTGTTTGCCTAATTTGTGACGGTAAAGAAAATTAGTCCAAAAAGGAGTTAAAAAAATTGCCACTAAAAAAGAAAAGAATGAGAGAGAAAAAACTCTCAAGAGTGAATTAGCGGTTAAAGTAATAATCTCAAATGGCTGCATTGGTTAAAAATCCAAATGACAAAATCAAAATTTCAAATCAATATCAAATGACCAAATATCTAAATAATATAATTTTAGATTTTGGGATTTGGGCTTCATTTGATATTTGAATTTTGGGCTTTGAGCTTTTCTATAATCTTTTCCATATGCATACTGTGACTGCCCTTTACCAAAATGATATCACCCTTTTTTATTTCCGCCAAGAGGAAATCTAAAAGTTCTTTTTGAGTCGTAAAATGTTTACCAATCCCTGTCTTGCCGAAATGAGGCCCCAAAGTTACTAATAAGTCGGCCGTTTGCTTAGCTAAATTGGCAATCTCAAGATGGGCCTTTGGAGTATAATCCCCTAATTCTAACATATCGCCCAAAACCACAATTAAACGGGTCTTGTGTTTTGTGTCTTGTGTTTTGTGTCTTGTGAGGTATTCCAACGCCATTCTCATTGACAACGGATTGGCATTGTATGTATCGTCAATAATTTTTGAACCCTTAATTCCTTTTAATTCAAGCATTCGGCCGGGCAATTTAATGGTTTTGGTTAGATAATTCTTAACTTTATTCGGGGCAATTTCAAAAAACGGAGCTAGAGCAACGGCCGTCTGGTAAGGTAAATCCAAGCCGTGAGCCGAATAAAAAACCACCTTTGCCTTAACTTCCTTAGCCATTTTGGCCACTAATCGGTCGCTTTGATTCAAAACAGCCACCCCGGAAGGCAACAAGGCCTTGACCAATTTTACCTTTTCAGCATAAACTCCGGCTAAATTTTTAAACTCTTTTAAGTGCGCCGGCCCCACATTAGTTACAATGACATAGTCCGGCCGGGCAATTTTAACCAAATAGTCAAGGTCGCCCTTTTTGTCTGCCGCGTATTCCAAAACCAAATAAAGAGGATAATGCCGGCCGAAAAGAAAACTTAAAGTCCGCCACTTAGCCCACGGAAAAAGATAAAATAACTGCCAAGG
>CAZKOU010000067.1:0-1860 GCA_964554505.1 uncultured Candidatus Saccharibacteria bacterium | reverse complement strand
GTATTGACATTGGTCCGGGTGGTGGTTGGGGTACCGATGGTGCCGGAAGGGTCGTTGGTCACCGCATTGGATTCAAAGTCGGCTTGAGCGGTCCAAATTTTAGTGTAAGTGGCGGCTCGGACTTTAAGGGAAGGGTTTAAGGTCGGCGAAAAAAAAGAAATAATAGCCAAAGTCAGCGCCAAAACATAAGCCGCTAAAACCGAAAGATGCAGATGGGGGTGGAAACGGAAAAGATGCCAGCGCCGATAAAAAGAAAACCGATGCGCCAGCCAGTAGTGAGGATGACGCATTAACGGCAAAAAAGCCCGGCTTTGCTTCTTTAATAACTTAATTTCGCGCTCTAAAATTTTTATATCCAAGAATCCCTCCTTGTTCAAATGGGGGCTACTTCAATAATAACACAACTAAAAAATTACTGAATTACTCAATAAGAATTTTACTTAATTCGTCCCACGATTTCGTACTGGCCGCGGGTTTGGCGCTTGAGCGTCCAGTTAAGAGAGCCCTTGAGTTTTTCGGGTTTGACTTCAATGTTAAAGGAAAGCGTGCCGTCCTTCCCAAGTTGAACATCTTTAATGGAAATATCGGCGATTTTTTCTAAATTTTTGTCCATAATCCGAACGCCATCCACTTGAGGAATAACCTCAATTTCCATGGCGCCCGGTTTTATACCTAACTGCTTGGGCGGAATGATTTTAAATTTCAAACGAGAAAGGTCAAGGGAGCGGAAGCGGGGCAAAATAATGCGGCTGACATTAGCTGATTGCTTGACAACCTGCATGGCCAAACCACCAAAAGCGCGCGAGAAAAAGTAACTGACCGCTATGACCAATAAGGTTAAGCCGAGGAGTAAAATAAAGACAAAAAGTAAAGGCAAAGGCAGGCGCAAGGCAAACGCGCCCTTAACCACTCCTTCGGTGGGCGTTGCCGCTTTCAAAAAGGAGAAGAGAAAATTAACTGTCTGACTAACTAAAGAAACTATCAGTTTTGTCCCATTACCCACTGCTTTAGCCGCGACTACAGCGGTTTTAACGAGCGCCTCGCCCACGCTGGCGACCGCGGAAACCACCCCTTCCACAATTTTGCCGCTCGTGCCGGAAAGATTAGAAATCAAGGTCTCAATAAGCGAAGGGCCGGGTTTTTGTTCTTCTGGAACAGGAGACGAAACCGCCTCTTCTTTGGCTTCGGTTTTAAGAGGAGCGGTTTTAGGGGTAGTGGTCTTGGCTGGCGAAGGCGCGGCTTCCGTGGTTGTAGTTGTGGTTGTAGTCGTGGTTGTAGTTGTAGTTGCCGCGGCTGTTGCTGCTTCTTTGGTTTTAACTATTATGGCGTCAGAATAAGGAGTATAAACCGCTTCTTTGTTCTGGCTTCTTATCTTATATTGATAATCCTTGTTGGACGAAAGGTCTTTGTCGGAATAGGAAACCGCTGTGCCGGAAAAAACCGTTTTGTCCGAAGTGATGTTCACCAGTTCATAGGTCGTGCCCGAGGGATTGGAATTGGCGCTCCAAGTTAAGTCAATCTGGGAAGTGGAGGCGGCAGTGCCGGCAAGGTTAGCAGGCAGATTGGCGTTGGTGTAGAGCGCGGCTGTGGCCGAAAAGTCGGTCTCCACACTATCAACTGATTTGGCTTTAACCTTAAAAGTATATTGGGTGTTGGGCGAGAGGCCGGAAACGGTCTGGCCGGAAGAGCCGCCCCAAGCATTGTAACTGCGATAAACCGCGCCAGAGCCCAAACTGCCGTCGGCTTGGACATATTTATTTTGAGAGGTCTCTAAAATAGCGTAAGTTACGGTTGAAACATTGGAGTTTTGATTGGTGTTATGATGTGCTTTTTTGTCTCTGCCGTGTCATTTGCCTGCTG
>CAZKOU010000066.1:0-1879 GCA_964554505.1 uncultured Candidatus Saccharibacteria bacterium | reverse complement strand
ACCTCCTCCAACCTTTAATTTTTAAAAGCATAAGAAAGGAGACAAAATATGTTTAGCATCATTCCCAAGGCGTTGGCGCAGTCCACGCTTTATTACGGACTTTTGCCTATTGATTTTAGCAGTGGCTCTTTAGAGGCGATTATCCAGTCCGTGGTCAACCTTATTCTGTCAGTTGCCGGCCTTGTTGCTCTGGTTTATCTGGTTTTTTCCGGCATTTCTTACATTACAGCTGGCGGCGACGCGGAAAAAGCCACCAGCGCCCGCACCGGCATTATCAACGCGGTTATTGGCGTTGCGGTTATTATCGCGGCCTTGGCTATCTTTAACTTCGTGGTTCGGAAAATCGGTTTCGGGATCTAAAACAGGGGGCTCATAATTTGTCCTAAGGTGGCAGTTTTTGGTATCATAGATTTATGAGTAAGTTGGCTGGTTTTATTTTTGGAGTGCTTTTGTGCGCAGGACTTATCAAGGCGGCTTTGGCTTCACATACCGGATTTGACCAGAATAATTTACTTGATGACGGCGCTTTTATCAATAAAGAAACGATGAGCGCGGCCGAGATTCAGGATTTTTTGAAGCAAAAAGGCAGTTTTCTGAAAGATTTTTCCGAAGGAGGCCGGAGCGCCGCCCAGATTATCTGGGATGCGGCGCGCGGCAATATTGACGACGCCGCGGGCTCTTGGGGCGGCAAGGTGACCATTGATTCCGGGAGCGGCACGATTAACCCTCAGGTGATTTTGGTTACTTTGCAAAAAGAACAGTCGCTGATTTCCAAAACCGCGCAGGACGATAATGCCTTAAAAAAAGCCATGGGCTATGGTTGTCCGGACTCGGGCAGTTGCGACGCCACTTACGCCGGTTTTACCAAGCAGGTGAACTGGGGAGCAGCGCAACTCCGTTTTAATTATGAAAGGGCTTCTGGTTTGGGGTACACCGATTATCAAGTTAACCAAAACCAGTGCTTTTCCGATGTCAATGGTACTAACTGCGCCACTTTTCAAAACCGCGCCACCGCGTCTTTGTACCGTTATACTCCCCATGTCTACAACGGCAATCATAATTTCCATCAATTATTTTTTAGTACTTATCAGTTTCAACTACGTGATTATGACGCCAACTTTATGGGGCAAAGCGCGGGAGTTTACACCTTGCCGGCGGGCGAAAGTGTAAATTATCAAGTTATATTTAAGAACGTGGGCCGCAACGCTTGGAGCGCGGGCGGTTCTACGCCCGTGCGTCTGGGCTTGGACCCTTCGCGCAGCGACACCACGCCCCTTCAGGGCAGTAATTGGATTTCAAATCACCGGCCCGCGGGTTTAAGCGCGAATGTGGCGCCCGGCGGACAGGCGATATTTACCGTGAACTTAACCACACCCCTCGGCCAAGCGCCCGGCAGTTACCGGATTTATTTTCAATTATTGGCGGAAAATTCCACTTGGTTTCCCCGCGACCATGGTTCTTGGGTGGAGATTTTGGTGCCAACCAAACAGGAAGAATACAAAGCCGATTTTTTGGGTCAGTCCACTAGCGTGCTGACTTTGCCGGCTGACCTGACTTATCAATTTAATGTTAGTTTTAGAAACAGCGGAATAAAGAGTTGGAGCGTCGGGGGCTCTACTCCGGTGAGAGTGGGTTTGGACCCGGAACAACAAGGGGCCTCAACCTTGTTTCAGGGCTCTAACTGGATTTCAGCGGCTCGTCCGGTTGGTCTTTCTTCTGCTGTGGCTCAAGGTGAAAGCACTAATTTTTCCTTCCAACTCAAGACCCCCTACAACCAACCCCCGGGCACTTACCGGGTTTACTTCCGGTTGTTAGCCGAGAATTACACTTGGTTTAGGCCCGAGAATGGCGGTTTTTGGTTAGAGATTAGAGTACCGGA
>CAZKOU010000065.1:0-1901 GCA_964554505.1 uncultured Candidatus Saccharibacteria bacterium | reverse complement strand
GGGCCGTTGTCGCGGCAATCGCCGCCAAAGCGTTTTCTAAATTAAAACGGCCGGGTAGGGGGAGGTCTATGGTTATCTGGCCTTGGGGCGTAACCGCGGTAAAAAGAGAGCTGCCGGCCTCGCTCAAAATTTTTTTGGCCGAAACATCCGGGTGGTTTAACAAACCATAAGTAATTTTTTGCCTCGCCTTAAATCCTAAAAAATAATCGGCTTCTTTATCGTCCTTGTTGACTATATGCACGCCGGGATTGTGCGCAAAAAGCCGTCCCTTGGTCTCGCGGTACTCGGTAAAACTTTGGTGATAATCCAAATGGTCGTGAGTTAAATTAGTCAAAACAACCGCAAAATAAGGAATGCCGAAATTGCGGTATTGTTTAATGGCGTGCGAGGTGGTCTCCAAAACCGCAAAATCGCATTTATTCTTGACCATCAAAGAAAGCATTTTAGAAAGCAGGAAAGGAGAAACAACTGTCATTTTAGTTAAATTAGGCCAGACCTTTTTGCCAATCTTAAAATCAATGGTCGTGGTCATTCCCACTTTGTAACCCGCTTCTTCCAAAATGGCGGCGATTAAATGGCAGGTGGTGGTTTTGCCGTTGGTGCCGGTGACGCCGATGACTTTAATTTTGCGGCCCGGAAAACCGTAAATTAAAGCCGACGCAAACCCGCGCAGTTTGTGGAAAAAAAGGATGAAGGAAGGGGGTAAAAAATTGCGGAAGTAATTTCGAAAAGATGACATTGATAGTTATTAAATTTCTAATTTTGATCGGCCTATCTTCTTATCCTCTTATCTTTTTATCGGCTTATCTTCTTATCGGCTGTTTTAATTCTACTCCAAATAAGGTATTTTGAAAAGAAGAAATGGAAAAAAATGAAACAAGTGAAAATACTTGCCATTGAATCCTCTTGCGACGAAACCGCCGCGGCTGTGGCTTCCGGCCTGCCGGTCAAAATTCTCTCCAGCGTCGTGGCTTCGCAAATCAAACTTCACCAAAAATTTGGCGGGGTTTATCCGGAAATGGCCTCCCGGGCGCATGCGGAGAAGATTATTCCGGTAATCAATAGAGCAGTAAGTAATAGAGCAATAAGTAATAGAGCAAAAAAGTATTTTGATGATATAGACGTGATTGCGGTGACAGCGGGACCGGGATTAATCGGTTCGCTTTTGGTGGGAGTGAATGCGGCTAAGACCTTGGCGTATGCGCTGAAAAAGCCGCTGATTCCCGTCAATCATATTGAAGGGCACATATATGCCAATTTTGTTAGTCATCTAAAAACTAAAAATGAAAAATTAAAAACTACAACTAAAAACTTAAATCTCCCAGAGTTTCCGCTGGTAGCATTAACAGTAGCGGGTGGGCATACTGCGCTGATTTTAATGCGCCGACATCTGGACTACCAAATTTTGGGCGAGACCTTAGACGACGCGGCCGGGGAAGCATTTGACAAGGTAGCGCGGCTCCTTAACTTGGGTTATCCGGGAGGACCAGCGATTGAGGCCGCTGCCTCAAAACTATCAACTAACAACAGACAACTAACAACAAAATTGCCCCGACCGATGATTGACTCTGATGATTTTAATTTTAGTTTTTCAGGGTTAAAGACGGCTGTTTTGAAAATAGTTAAGACAAAAAAATTCAATAAACCGGCTTTGGCTGGGGAATTCCAGGAGGCGGTCAGTGATGTCTTAACAACAAAAACCTTAAAAGCGGCTCAAAAATATCAAGCCAAGTCAGTTTTGTTGGGCGGCGGAGTGGCTGCCAATCAAAATCTGCGGGAAAAACTTGAACACCAAATCAAAAAATACACTGACGCTCAAATTTTTATCCCCCCGCTTTCTCTTTGTACTGACAACGCGGCCATGATTGCCGCGGCCGCGATTTACCATTTTTTCTTGGAAA
>CAZKOU010000064.1:0-1978 GCA_964554505.1 uncultured Candidatus Saccharibacteria bacterium | reverse complement strand
TTGAGGTGGTGGTGCCCGAAAGGGTTTGGGAGTTCGAATCTCCCCCGCGGCACCAGTAAGAAAATTGCTTCCAGTCGAACGAACTTCCTGTTTAGCGGAACCCCCCGCCAGAGGCGGGGTGGCGTCCTGTTATGACAGCGTGGGCTTCGGCGGACAGGCATCAGCACGAGGATTTGTTTGACAGGACGCTAATTCGTGCTACAATCCAAAATAGGATGGTAAAAAATGCCTTTAAACTTAATTCTTTATGTAGCGGCTGCGGTTTTAGCCGGAGCCGGGGTTGGTTATGCGTTTAAAAATATCGTTACCAGCCAGACCTTAAAAGAATCCGAAAGAAAACAAAAAGAAATCCTTTTGGAAGCCAAGAACGAGGCGCTCAAAATTAAGGAAGAAGCCAAAAAAGAGGAAGAGGCGCGCAAAAAGGCCTTGGCAGAAGTAGAAGAAAAAATCCGTAAAAGAGAGGACCTTTTGGATTCGCGTTTTGAATCCATTGAAAAGGTCCGGGATGAAGCCGAAGCCAAGCAGAAAGAAGCCGAGAACTTAACCGAAGAAGTCAAAAAGCACCGACAGGAGCAGTTGGAGACCTTGGGTAAAATCGCCAAATTAAATAAAGAAGAGGCCAAAGAACTCTTACTCAAAAATATTGAAAAAGAAGCCAAGGACGAACTAATTGTCCATATCAAGAAAACCAAGGATATTTTACAGGAAGAGGGTGAAAAAGAGGCGCGCAAAGTTTTAGCCACGGTGATTGGCCGCATTGCCTCGGAGCAGACCGTGGAAATGACGGCCGAGCCCATTGCTTTGCCCTCGGATGAATTAAAAGGGCGGATTATCGGCAAAGAGGGCCGTAATATTCAGGCCTTTGAAAAAGCCACGGGCGTGGATTTGGTTATTGACGACACCCCTGATGTGGTGGTGATTTCTGCTTTTGACCCGGTGCGTCGCCATATCGCGCGCAAGGCCTTGGAGCGGTTAATTTCCGACGGCCGCATCCAACCCGCTACTATTGAACAAGCCGTGGCGAAAGCCCAGGAAGAAGTGGATAAAGAAGTAAAAGAAGCCGGCGAAGAAGCGGTTTACGAACTCTCGCTGACTGGACTTCACCCGGACTTAATCAAGATTTTGGGTCTTTTGAAATTCCGCACGAGCTATGGCCAGAATGTTTTGCGTCACTCCATTGAAGTGGCGCAGGTGGCGGGTATGTTAGCCGCGGAATTGGGCGCGGACCAGAGTATTTGCAAAAAAGCTGGTCTTTTTCACGATGTGGGCAAAGCCGTGGACCACGAAGTGCCGGGCGCGCATCATCATATTTCTATGGATATTGCCCGTAAATACGGGTTTCCCGAAGAAATAATCAATGCCATTGGCGCGCATCACGACGATATTGAACCCAAGAGCGTGGAAGCGATTTTAGTTAAAGCCGCGGATGCGATTTCCGGCTCCAAGCCCGGCGCTCGGCGGGAGAGTTTGGAAGGATATTTAAAACGGCTCTCTGAACTGGAAAACATTGCCAACAGTTTTTCCGGCGTGGAGAAGACCTACGCCATTCAGGCCGGCCGCGAGGTCAGAGTGATTGTCAAGCCCACAGATATTGACGACTTGGAAGCCATTAAATTAGCCAAAGATATTGCCAAGAAGATTGAAGGCGAAATGCAGTATCCGGGAATGATTAAGGTTAATGTGATTAGAGAAACCAGAGCCACGGAGTACGCTAAATAGTACACAAATACACAAATTACACCAGTAAATAACCAATTTCTTACGAATATGAGCTTGACTAATTTCTAATAAATGTTTTAAGGCCTTAATGTTTAAAAATTAAGACATTAAGAAATTCATTAGACATTAGACATTTAATCATTAGTCATTGATTGGGTCAATTAGAGTAATTAGACATTAGAAATTAATATATTTATGTAGTCAGTGAAATCCGTGTATGAAAATATTATTTATCGGGGATATATTTGGGAGACCGGGG
>CAZKOU010000063.1:0-1980 GCA_964554505.1 uncultured Candidatus Saccharibacteria bacterium | reverse complement strand
GCGGTATAGGCCTTAATTTTCTCTTTGCCCCAGTCGTTCAAAAAGGCGCTCGTGATTAAAGCCAGTTCAAAAACCAGCCAAGCCGGGAAAAGGAAAAACTTGGCCTTGAAAGACCAAAGCGAAAACCAAGAATAAAGGCGGTTTTTTTCTAAATGATAAAACCGAGCGGGGTTTTGTTTGAAAATATAGTCGTGGTAAACCAAGGACTTTGGTTCCAGCCAGACGGAAAAACCCGCTAGACGGGCGCGCCAGCAAAACTCTGTGTCTTCAAAATAAAGAAAAAAGTCATCATTAAAAAGGCCGATTTTGGCAAAGACCTCTTTTTTAATAATCATAGCCGCGCCCGAAGCCACCGGGATTTCCTGAATTTGCCAGTTCTTTGGTTGAAATTCCTGATTATAATGGTTTAAAGTGCTTAAACCCAGAAAGTGCAGAGAGTTGCCCGCGGTATTAATAAGGGAAGGATTTTTCTTTTGCAAAATCATGGGTTGGGCAATGCCCGCAGTGGGAAATTTTTGAAAAACCGCTAAAAGCGGACGAAGAAAGTTCTTGGAAACAAAAGCGTCCGGGTTAATGAGGGCAAAAAAATTATAGTTGTTTTCAAGTCCCCATTTTAGGGCTAAATTATTGGCCTTAGCAAACCCGAGGTTTTGTGACTGGGGTTTGATTTTTACCCAAGAAAAACGACGCGCCAGCGCCAAGGTCTCGTCTTGCGAGTCATTATCAATCAATACAAGGTCAAACGGCTGTTTAGCGCGAGCCGCTTCTAGGGCAGTCAAACATTCCTGAATAGTGCCTTGAGAGTTATGAGTGACTATAATAACTAAAGTCATTTAGGGCGAGAGCGGTTTGGGTGATTGGAGTTATTTAAGGACCAGTCCTGCGCCAAACGATAGAGCGTTTTTTCAATTCTTTCGGCCTTCACATAAATACGATAAATCACATAAAAAAGAAAGACCAAAGCCATGCCAAAGACCGTGCCCAAACCAGTTCTTTCGCCGCCCAAAAGAGAAAGGGCCCAGTCAATCATTCCGGGAAATAAGGCAATGAAAACAATTAAAAGCCAGGTAGAAATCCAAAACAAAAAAACCGGCCAGGGCTCGCGGCCCTTTCTAAATTCTAGATAGGTTTTGGTGATGACTAAAGCCGCCAGAAAGGCGGCAAAAATCCGCGCGATAAAAATCATTTTAAACAAGATTTCTCAAGATTAATTTTAGAAGGATATTAATCCCATTGAGAGGGGATTGTCCTTTGGTTTTGGTGTAATGATTATAAATGACGGAAATGGGCACTTCTTTTATTCTCAAGTGATGGTCAGTCGCCTCGGCTAAAATTTCGGAGCAGATTTCATAACCATGGGTCTTGGGCTCCAAAAAGATTAAAGCATTTTTAGAAAAGGCCTTAAAGCCCGACTGGGTGTCAGACGAGCGCACGCCGTAAAGGAACGCGGTAAAATGATTAAAAAAATGATTGCCTATTTTTTTTAATAAAGGGATTTGCGTGGAAGAATTGAGGAAGCGCGAACCAATCACCAAGTCCGCTTTGTTTTGAAGAAGGGGCTGAATAAGAAGGGGGATTTCGGCAGGGTTGTGCTGGCCGTCGCCGTCCAAGGTAACAGCCGCTCCGGCTCCCAAGCGGCGAGCCGCCTTAAGTCCAGTCGTGGTGGCTGCTCCCACGCCCAAGTTGATGGGGTGGCGAAAAACCAAGGCGCCATTTTTTTGGGCCACTAAACCAGTTTGGTCAGTGCTGCCGTCGTCCACCACAACAGTTTCAATTTCAGAGACCCCCTCAATTCGGCGAGGGATTTGGGCAATTACTTCACCGATGGTTTTTTCCTCATTTAAGGCCGGAATAACAACAACTAATTTCATATATCTCATCTCCTAAGGGAACCATTACAACTTCAAAAAACGGGAAATTTTGGCAGTGGTTTCTTCTTTTAATTTGGGGTGGGTTGGAAGGTGGAGAGCCAAAAAATCC
>CAZKOU010000062.1:0-2143 GCA_964554505.1 uncultured Candidatus Saccharibacteria bacterium | reverse complement strand
AAGGGTCGTTAGCCCCATAAATCTTTGAAAAATCGCGTGCAGGGAAACCCACGCTCCCCCGCCCAACAAGCCCGCCAACAAAATATAAATGTCCCTTTTTTCTTTCACACAGGAACGCACTAAAGAGGAAAATAAAATCGGCAAAATAATCCAACTTTTCAAATAGCCCAAAGCCGATAATTTGTCCGGCGCCACATAGACAGAAATTAAGCCGGCCAGGAAAAAAAGAGAAATAGGGATTAAGTAATAAGCATTGGGTAATAAGTAATTTAAATTTTTGTCTTGCTTGCGTAATACATAATGCCTTATACTTAATGCCAAAATGGCCAAAATTATCAAAATGTCCAACAAATTAGTCGGAATTCCCCCAATTTGAAATCTAATAAGATAGCTGGGCAGGAAAAATAAAATAAAAGCCAAAAAATAAATCATTCTTTTGTTTTAAAAGATAAAGCCGTAATCATGCCCAACAGAACCCAAAGATATATAATGTAAAGCGTGGAGAAAAAATTATATTGCACCAAAATCGCTGCTAAAGCCGCTAACAAACCTCCCAGTATTGCTTTTTGAAAGTTGTCTTTTTCTCGAAAATAGGCTCCAATGCCCGCGATTAAAATGCTTAATAAAAATAATAACCAGAAAAATAGCCCGAAAATGCCCTGCTCCGCCAAAATTTCCAAGTACTGATTATTGACAATATCCCAGCCCCGGCCTTCAAAAGTAGCCGGATACCCTTTGACGGCCGGGCCATAATTACCCGGACCAATACCCAAAAGGGGCTTGGCGCGAAAAAGTTCCAGGGATTTCTTAAATGACTCAATGCGGCCAAAAGCGCTTTCGCCGGATTGCTGAACAAACACATCCCCGCCCGTAGCGTGAAACACAAACCGCTCCTTACTTTCCGGGTCCAAACGGCCTAGAACCAAAAAGAGCAAAATACCTGCCGCGGCTAAAGCGGCCGCGAAATAAGAAATATTTTTTAGTGTAAAAATACGGCGAAATTGAAAAATGAAAAAGAAAAGAACCATTGCGGCAAAACCCAAAAAAGCGCCGCGGCTTAAGGTCATCAAAAAGACCAAAAGAAACAAAGCAAAGAGAAAAACGAGATGGGATTTTTTGAAAATTGTCTCTTTGGCCATAACTAAGGACGCGATTAAACCCAAGGGCAAGAAAAGAAAACCGGCTAAATAAAGCGGCTCTCTGGAAAACGCCTGCGGCCTAGGAAAACCATAAACCGCTTTGGTGTAGCCCGGGTCCAAACCGGTTTTTAAGCCTAAAAAATCGCCAAAAAATTGATAGAACGCGAAAAGAACAGAGATAAAACCAGTCACTAAAATAATTTTTACGACTAAGGGCCAAACATTTTCGGAAACGAGCAAATGACGCACTAAAAAATAGATAAGAACGGCAAATAAAAGAAAAATTAACACACTAAAAGCGCGGCTTTGATTTTGCGCTAAAGCCGCGGAAATTAAACCAAAAATTAAAAACAAAGCCAAAGGCAAATCCGGCCAGATAAATTTTATTTTCCAGCGCTCTAAAAGAATTTTCAAAAACCAAATTATCAAGGTAGCGCTGCCTAAAAGGTGATTGATTTTCAATGTCAGCCCCCCTATTTCTAAAGTTGGTATGCGCTCAAAGGGCAAAAAAAATAAAATCAAAAGCGCTCCCCAAAAAGGGGCCTTGGAAATCAAAACGAGAAAGAAAATAAATAAAGCAAGCGTCAAAGCAGACGGCAGAGCCCAAAGCCCAAACGAAAAAGAAAGAAAAGCAGCTAAAAAACCAACTAAAAGAGCGGAAATTAAATTAAAGACCATAAAATTTTTTCTCCCTTTTTTACATTATCCTTCATATCAAAATTTTTAAGAATATATTGACGACCGAGGTGTCCCATTTTTTGCCTTTTTGTTTCATCGCTCAACAAATTGATAATCGCTTCCGCCAAAGCAGAACTGTTTTTTTCGGGCACCAATACTCCTCCTTTATCTTCTTTAATATACTCGGGAATAGCGCCTGACCGAGTGGTTACTACTGCCTTGCCGCAACTTAAGGCCTGTAAATTCACTAAACCGACTTGTTCTTCCCACCTCTTTAAGGTTACGGAGGGGCAAACCACTAAATCCGCCGCCCGGAAAAAGGGTGG
>CAZKOU010000061.1:0-2178 GCA_964554505.1 uncultured Candidatus Saccharibacteria bacterium | reverse complement strand
TCACATTCACAACCACCCGCCTCCGGTATTTTTGCACCTCCTTTGACAACGGGATTAAGTATTATATTATAGAAAAAATGTTGCCTGTCAACACTAATTACGATTTTCCAACTTTTTTTCAATCCTTGCCGCGGTTAACAAAAAATAAGATTGAATTATTAGGGAAAGCCGAATTTCTTTCTCTTGGAGAACGAATAGAATTACTTTTGATTCTGATGCACAAAAAATGGGTCACCGAAATCAAGAAAAATAGTAAATTAGTCACTTCTTTGCTCGATTTTCTCGAGTTTGCTTATGGGAAAAATTGGCGGGTGAATTCTGCCGGAAAACGTATAGAATGGCTTCAAGTGGCGGCCAACAAAAATATTCTGGACTATGTTTTAAGCCGCCGCGAGACCCTGACTCCCTTAGAAGCTGGCACGCTTTACGGCTATCCCACCAGCCATATTTTTGGTTTTATGAAGTTAATTCCTCAATCCCGAAAGATGCCTAAAAAACATCCTGCCCTGCATTATCTCTCCGGCGTCTATTCCGAGGAACTAAAAAAAGAGGAGGTAGAATACTTCAAAAATCTTTGGGAAGAAATGCGCGAGATAGCGCCAGACCTAATTAAAAAGGCAGAAAGTGAATATTATACGAAAAGATAAAATATTTTCTCCTGGCTTGGCTATGATTAATTCAGGAATTGGGGGGAGTTGGTAGAAAAATGAATTTGACAGTCATATTATTTAATCCTATCCTAAAAAAGAGAGACAAATGGCTCAAACTAATCCCGGACTTAAAGCGATTTTAGAAGAACAAAGAGGAGAGTATCAGAGATACCTGGATATTGTCTATGAGAAATTTGAAGAAGCAATAAAAGTTCTCGGCGAGGGGTGGAATGACGCCAGAAAAAAAGTTAACGCCACTTTTGAATTGTCCGGAGAAATGAAGGAAGATGTTGAGATTATTAAAACCGACATTCAGTTTATCTTGACATCTAAATCGGTATAGTGTAAATTAAGATAAAGTAACAATTTTAAAAAGGGAGATTTTAGAAATGACCGAAGGAAAATTTGAACGGACCAAACCCCATTTGAATGTGGGCACTATTGGGCATGTTGACCACGGTAAAACCACTTTAACCGCGGCCATTACCAAGTATTTGTCTAAAAAAGGTTTAGCCAAAGAAGAAAAAGTGGAAGATATTGACAACGCGCCCGAGGAAAAAGAGCGCGGCATTACCATTGCTTTGCATCACTCGGAGTATGAAACCGAGAAACGCCACTACGCCCACATTGACGCACCCGGGCACGCGGACTACATCAAAAATATGATTACCGGCGCGGCGCAGATGGACGGCGCCATTTTGGTTGTTTCGGCTCCGGACGGGCCAATGCCCCAGACACGCGAGCACATTTTGTTGGCGCGTCAGGTAGGCGTGCCTTCGCTTGTGGTTTACTTAAATAAAATTGACCAAGTCAAAGACGCGGAACTTTTGGAATTGGTGGAAGAGGAAATCCGCGACCTGCTCAAAAAATATGAATTTCCGGGCGATGAGACACCGATTATCAAGGGTTCGGCTTTGAAAGCGCTGGAAGGGGACAGTGAGGCGGAAAAATCCATTGAAGAACTCTTAAATGCTTTGGATTCTTTTATTCCCGACCCTGTCCGCGATATAGACAAGCCCTTTTTGATGGCTGTGGAAGATGTTTTCTCCATCAAGGGCCGCGGTACTGTGGTCACAGGACGCGTGGAGCGGGGCAAGGTTAAAGTGAATGGGGAAATAGAGATTGTCGGACTGCGTCCAACTAAGAAGACGGTCGTGACCGGAGTAGAAATGTTCCGTAAATCATTAGACGAAGGTATGGCTGGCGATAATGTTGGTTTGCTTCTTCGCGGTGTGGAAAAAGAAGATGTGGAGAGAGGGCAAGTCGCCGCCGCGCCCGGTTCCATTACACCGCACACTGAATTTGACTCCGAGGTCTATATTTTGACCAAAGAAGAAGGCGGTCGCCACACACCGTTTTTTAAGGGCTACAAGCCACAGTTTTACATCCGGACCACGGATGTGACCGGTGAAGTGGAATTGCCCGCCGAGGTGGAAATGGTTATGCCCGGAGACACGGTTTCCTTCAAAGTAAAATTGATTCAACCCGTGGCTATGGAAAAAGAAATGCGCTTTGCCATTCGCGAAGG
>CAZKOU010000060.1:0-2339 GCA_964554505.1 uncultured Candidatus Saccharibacteria bacterium | reverse complement strand
TCGGGGCCTTCGTATTACCGCTGCTGCTGGCACGAAGTTAGCAGCCCCTTATTCACCGGGTACCGTCAACCACTGCTCCGCAGTGGAATTTCTAAATCCCAATTTCCAATTTCTAAACAAATCTCAATGGCTTAATGGCCAATGGCTAAGTTAATTAGGCATTAGATATTTTGACATTAGAAATTCATTAGGAATTAGTAATTAGAAATTAGTCATTCCAGTGCGAAGCACTGGGTTCTTCCCCGATAAAAGTGGTTTACAATCCGCAGATCTTCTTCCCACACGCGGCGTCGCTCGATCAGGCTTTCGCCCATTGTCGAATATTCTCGGCTGCTGCCTCCCGTAGGAGTCTGGGCCGTGTCTCAGTCCCAATGTTGGGGGTCGTGCTCTCACACCCCCTAGCCGTCATTGCCTTGGTAGGCCGTTACCCCACCAACTAGCTGATAGCCCGCAGGCTCCTCCCAAAGCGGCCACGACTTGCGCCGGGCCTTTACCCTTACGGGACCATCGGGTATTAGCCAACCTTTCGGCTGGTTGTTCCCGTCTTTGGGGCAAATACCTACGTGTTACTAACCCGTTTGCCGCTATTCCAACAATTCCCTTGCGGGATTCGTCGGAACCGCACGACTTGCATGCCTTATCCACGCCGCCAGCGTTCATCCTGAGCTAGGATCAAACTCTCATTAAGAACTTTTGTCGCGTTAAAACGCGGCCAAGAGAGTTCGTCCAAAACAAACCCCGCAGCAGACTCCAACACAAGGCCAGAGATACTGCAGGATCAAACTGCAAAAGAATTTATAGATTTACGAATAACTTGTTAGGAAATTAGGTTTTAGGATTTTAGGAAATTCCTAACACGCTAAAAGCTAACACCTAAAAGCTATTCAGTGCTGACTCTACTTAATTGTTAAAGTGCTGGTGTATTAAAAAACAAAATACACCTTCGGAAACTTCTTGGTCTTGATACAAGAAACTTTCGAAGATGCATTACAAGTGTTTTTATTTGTACAGTTCTGTCTTATATGTGCTACCCATTCTAGCCGATAAAAAAATCGCTGTCAAACCCCGCCCTTGAAGTGGCTTCAAGAGCGGGGTCAAATGTCATTTTTTGATCTTAAGTTTCCTCCACTCCGCAATTTTTTTATGATCCCCCGACATCAAAACTTTGGGCACGCGGTATTTTTTGCCTTGATATTCCAAAACCTCCGGCCGGGTATAGTGGGGATATTCCAACCCATTTCCCTTTTCGCCCCCCTTTACCCCTTTTTCACCCCTTTTCTCCCTTTTTATCAACCGGCTCCAATGCGACTCTTCGGCCAGCGATTCCAATTTAATCACCCCAGGAATCAAACGTGACACAGCCGAAATCACCGCCATCGCCGGAACTTCGCCATCGGTTAAAACGTAAGGGCCTATGGAAATTTCTTCCGCTTTAAGAATCTTAACCACCCGCTCGTCTATGCCTTCGTACCGACCGCAAATGAAAATGATTTGATCTAATTTTTTAGACCAATCGTAAGCCAGCGCTTGGTTAAACTGTTTGCCTTTGGCGGAAAAAACAATTATTTTGGTCTTATTCTTTGCAGGATTTAAGATTCGAGATTTAAGATTTAAGATCGAGTCGACGGCTTTCAAAATCGGGCCGACCATAAGCACCATGCCAGCCCCACCGCCGTAGGGCGAATCATCCACGGTTTTGTGTTTATCGGCAGTGTAATCCCGCAGGTTATGGACTTTGATTCGGATGAGTTCTTTCTTTTGCGCCCGCGCCAAAATAGATTCGTTAAAATAAGAATCAAATATCTTGGGAAAGATGGTGATGATATCAAACCTCATGTTTAAAATTTCCAATTTCTAATTACTAATATCTAATCAAGCTCTAAATTCTAAGCACTAAACCCTAAACAAATTCCAAATACTAATTTCTTAATCTTTTTTATTATTTTTGATTTAAGTATTGTTTAGAATTTAGATATTGGTATTTAGGATTTATTTAGAAATTAGATATTAGAAACTAGTCATTTACTCTTATGATATCCGCCCCTATTTTTTTTAATCTCTCTTCCAGATTTTCATAGCCCCTATCTATATGTTCCACACCATTTATTATTGTTTGCCCTTTGGCGATAAGCGCGGCGATAACCATAGTCATGCCGCTTCTGATATCGTAACTGGAAACTTCCTTGCCATAAAGCGGCGTGGGGCCAATGATCAAAGCGCGATGCGGATCCATTATCACGGCGTTGGCGCCCATTTTTATAAGTTCTTTAATATAACTCTGACGGGCTTCGTAAAGCCACTCGTGAACCAAACTGGCGCCTTCGGCCTCGGTGGCCAAA
>CAZKOU010000059.1:0-2556 GCA_964554505.1 uncultured Candidatus Saccharibacteria bacterium | reverse complement strand
TGGGCAACATTGGTCAGCCCATGTTAGACCAACTTCCCAAAATCAAAAAAAGCGACTGGGTGGTTTTAGAACTTTCCTCTTTTCAATTGCAGGATTTGCACAAATCCCCGCACATTGCCGTGGTTTTAGATATTAAGGAAGACCATTTAGACCATCACAAAAATCGTCGTGAATATGTTCAAGCCAAAGAAAACATTGTGCGACATCAAACCGCGAAGGACTTTGCCGTTGTCAATGCCGATTATTTTACTTCTTTTTCCTTTGCCGCTGCCTCAAAAGCCAAGACATTTTTCTTTTCACGGCGAAAGTTAATGGAAGAGGGCGCGTGGTGGAAGTGGAGTCGGGAACCGGCCTTGGCCACACTTATAATTTCGCCAGACGGAGAACAGAGAACGGAGAACAGAGGACAGAAGACAGAGAAATTTCCGTCTTCTGATTTCCGTCATCCGTCATCCGTCATCCGTCATCCGTTTTCCGTCCTCCGATTTGAGGACAGAGGATTTTTAGAAGCAAGACCTGGCTTCGCCAGACGAAAGACGGAGAAAGAAATCATCAAAACCAATGATTTACATTTAAGAGGCCTTCATAATTTAGAAAACATTGCGGCCGCGGCTTTGGCTTCTTATCTCGCTGGTGCCCAAATCCGGGCAATGCAAAAAATCCTTAAAAATTTCAAAGGCCTGGAGCACCGTCTGGAATTAGTGCGCGAATTAAATGGCGTTAAATTTTACAACGACTCCATTGCCACCACGCCGGAAGCGGGCATAGCGTCCCTGAACGCCTTTTTTGAACCCATTATCTTAATCGCCGGCGGCTCGGAGAAAAAAGCCAATTATCAAAAACTCGGCCGTAAAGTCGCCCAAAAATGTCAAGCCGCGATTTTAATCGGCCAAACCGCCAGCCGTATCAAAAAAGCCATTCCTAAATCAAAATCCCTGAAAATCATCACGGGCTTAACAAAGATGTCGGAAATTGTCAAAACCGCCTATCAGTTAGCGAAAAAAGGCGACGTTATTTTATTAGCCCCGGCCTCGGCCTCGTTTGACATGTTCAAGGACTACAAAGACAGGGGCGAGCAGTTTAAGGAGGAAGTCAGTGGCCTTAGATAAATACCGTTTCAGACACCGGCCGGATTATATGTTGATTTTTTTAGTTCTGGCTTTGTGTTTGATTGGTTTGATTGCCATTTCTTCGGCCTCTGTGGTTATTTCTTTTGAGCACTTTGGCAGGAACTATGTTTACTTAAGCCGCCAAGCCGCGGCATTGGCGGTCGGGGTTTTGGCGTGGCTTTTGTTCCAAGCCATTGATTACCGTTTCTGGAAGAAAATTGCGCCTTTTCTTTTATTTTTGACTTTCGGACTTTTGTTTTTGGTTTTTTTACCGGTCATTGGTCATGGTTTTAAAGGCGCCACGCGCTGGCTGGATTTGGGTTTTGTGACTATCCAGCCCTCGGAAATTGTCAAGTTGACTTTTATTTTGTATTTAGCCGCTTGGCTGGAAGCGCGTCAAAATCATCTTTTAGAATTAAAAGTGATTTCCACACTGGGCTTACTTATTGCTTTAGTGGCTGGTTTGATTATTCTTCAGCCCGATATGGGCACTATGGTACTAGTGGTTTTGGTGGCGGCTTTAATGATTTTTCTGGCCGGCGCGGATATTTACCACTTTTCTCTGGCTTCTATTTTGGCTTTGTTCTTGTTTTTTGTTTTGATTAAAATAGCGCCCTACCGCTTGGAGCGGCTACTGACTTTTTTTAACCCTTCGGAGTCCTTGGGTTCGGCTTATCATATCAACCAGTCCCTCTTAGCCGTGGGTAATGCCGGGATTTTTGGCTTGGGTTTTGGCAATTCGCGCCAGAAATATTTGTATCTGCCCCAGCCGCAGACCGACTCTATTTTTGCCATCATCGCCGAGGAATTGGGTTTTCTGCGCGCCTCGGCGATAATTTTGCTTTTTTTGGTTTTAGGGATTCGTTTGATTAACTTAGCCAAAAAAGCGCCGGATAATTTTGCGCGCTTGGTGGTTTTAGGGGTAACGGCTTGGATTTTGGTTCAGGTCTTGATAAACTTAGGGGCAATGCTGGGACTTTTACCTTTAACCGGCGTTACTTTGCCTTTTATTTCTTTTGGCGGTACTTCTTTGGTGGTTTTACTGGCCGCAATGGGGATTTTGACCAATATCTCAAAACAGGTGAAGTAATTCACTTAAGTACGAGTTTTTATGGATAAACAATGTATTTAACATCCAATGTTCAAATTCCAACTTCCAATCAAGCATCAATAATCAGTTAGGGTTTATTTGTTTGGATGTTGAGCATTGGAATTTGATTGAATATTGGATGTTGGAAATTGGAACTTAGATATAACCGAAATTGAATATTAGAAATTCGAAATTAAAGATGATTCACAAAAAACGAATAATTTTAACCGGCGGGGGTACGGCTGGCCATGTCTGGCCTTTATTGGCCGTGGCGATGGAGTTGATGAAAAAGCCGGTGGATTTATTTTATGTGGGCGAGAAAGGAGGAGTGGAGGAGGCCTTGGCCAAAAGCGCGGG
>CAZKOU010000058.1:0-2756 GCA_964554505.1 uncultured Candidatus Saccharibacteria bacterium | reverse complement strand
AGCCCTTGGAGAAATTTGCTAAAGTTATACATCGAACTCCGATGCTTTCGCTTAACGATGCGTTTGATTTTGACGAGGTTAAGGCCTGGGGAGAGAGGATTAAAAAATTAGAGCCGGCGGGGAAGTTTGATTACTTTGCCGAACTGAAAATGGATGGTTTGGCCGTGGCCCTGGAGTATGAAAACGGCATTTTTATGCGCGGTTCCACGCGCGGCGACGGGGTCACGGGCGAAGACATCACCCAGAACCTAAAAACCATTGAAGCCATTCCGTTGAGGTTGAATGTTGATGGTCGTCAGTTGAAAGTCGCGAAAGTTGAGGTTCGCGGCGAGGTTTTTATGAGCAAAAAGGCGCTGGAAAAGTTGAACTTAGAACAAACAAAGAAAGGGCTTAAAACATTTGCCAACACCCGCAATGCCGCGGCTGGCACTTTACGCCAACTGGACCCCAGGGTTACCGCCTCGCGAAAATTAGATTGTTTTATTTACGATTTGGCAACTGATTTAGGCCAGAAAACTCATCAGGAAGCCCACCAAAAAGTCAAGGAATTGGGCTTTAAGGTTAATCCCAAAAATCAGCCCGGCCAAAATTTAGAAGAGGTGGAGAAGTACCACCAAAAATGGGCCAAAGAAAAAGAAAAACTGCCCTACGGCACCGACGGAATCGTGGTGGTGGTTAATAATTTAGGACTTTTTCAGCGGTTGGGCGTGGTCGGCAAAGCGCCGCGGGGTATGCTTGCCTATAAATTTGCGCCGGCGCAGGCGACCACCGAGGTTTTGGATATCAAAGTGCAAGTGGGCCGCACCGGAACTTTAACACCTGTGGCCCATTTGAAGCCGGTTTCGGTCCAAGGAGTCACCATTTCGCGGGCGACTTTGCACAATGAAGATGAGATTAGAAAAAAAGATATTCGGATTGGGGATACCGTGGTGGTGCAGCGAGCCGGGGATGTGATTCCGGAAGTGACTTCGGTGCTTAAAAATCTCCGTCCAAAAAATGCTGCTTCGCCAGCTGGCGAATTTCACTTTCCAAGGACTTGTCCGCTTTGCGGTTCTAAAGTCGTTAGAATTTCCGGCGAAGCGGCCCACAAATGCACCAACAAAAAATGTTTTGCTGTACAGCGTCGGGGGCTTTACCACTTTGCGGGCAAGGGAGCGTTTGACATTGAGGGCTTGGGTCCCAAAATTTTAAATAAATTTATTGAGGAGGGCTTGATTAAGGACGGGGCGGATTTGTTTACTCTAAAAGAAGGCGATATCGCGCCCTTGGAGCGGTTTGCCGAAAAATCCGCCCAAAATATTATTAGTTCCATTCAAAGCAAAAAGAAAATTGCGCTTTCCCGGTTCATTTATGCCTTGGGCATTTTGCAGGTGGGCGAAGAGACGGCCGTGGATTTGGCCCGTGAATTTGGAACCTTAGATAAGTTGACCAGCGCCGGTCTGGAAAATATCCAGAAAATTCCCGATATTGGACCGGTGGTTTCCCAAAGTGTTTACGACTATTTTCAAGATAAAGAACACGGCCGATTACTGGCGAGGTTATTGAAAGCGGGCGTGAAAATTGAGAGTGAAATTTATAAGAAAAGCGATAAATTAGAGGGGCAAATTTTTGTGTTGACGGGCGGATTAGAATCAATTACCCGGGAAGAAGCTAAGGATAAAATCAGGATGTTAGGCGGCGAGGCCTCGGAATCGGTTTCTAAAAAGACAACTTTCGTGGTGGTCGGCAAAGAGCCGGGGGAGAAATTAGATAAAGCCAGAAAGTTGGGGGTGAGAATTATTAATGAAGAGAAATTTTTAAGGTTGTTGGAGAAGGGTGGAAAGGGGTAGAAAGGGGGCAGAGAATGACGAAAGGGGAAGATAAAGGTAAAGAAGAGGGCAGAGAAAGAAAGAGAGGGAAGGAAAAAAGGGAAAAGGGGTAGAAAAGGGAGAATAAGGGGTAATAAGGGACGAGAAGAATAGAAAGGGCGCGGAAGGTAGAAAGGGAAGGTAAAAAAAGTAAGAGAAGAATAGAGAAGCGGAAAAGGGCAGAAATTTTTATTAATTTTTACTAACCCTTATTCACCCCTCTCCACCCTTCTAAGGAGGCAATAATGGTTTATTTTAAACGAAATCCTTTGGGCTATAAAGAGCTTTTGACTTACCAGCAGGCGGGAATGATTTTAGAAAAAACCAAAGAAATTGTTTCTCTGTTTCCCAAATTTCATCCCAAAACCAGACAAGCCCTCTATCGTTTAATCAACCATATGATTGACTCGGCCCGCTCCATCCAAAGGAACATTGAAGAAGGTTTTAAGCGAGCGAGCACTCAAGAATATATCCGGTTTCTGGGATTTTCCATTGGTTCTTTGGCGGAATTGCGGGGTGACTATCAGGATTGTTTTAAAAGCGGTTTGATTAGTACGAAAATATATCAGGAAATGGAAGATTTGCTGCGCGGCGAAGATGTGATGCTCGGCCGGCAGATTCAATCTTTGGAAAAGAAAATGGACCGGGAAGGTACCCGTCCGGCCGGGGAAAGGGCAAGGGCGTTTAAGGGGAGGATAAGGGAAGAAAGGGCGGAAGGTCAAAGGTGGATAGAGGAAAAGATGAGGAAAGAAGGATTCAAGCGGCTGGAAGACGGTAGATTTGTAAAAATAGAAGGGGATGAGAAGGGGCCCCTATCAACTCTTTAAAAAATCAAGAGATAAGCGTAAAATTAAAGAGAAATGAGATTATCTAAAGAAGAAATTGAGCATTTGGCAACTCTTTCCCGTT
>CAZKOU010000057.1:0-2815 GCA_964554505.1 uncultured Candidatus Saccharibacteria bacterium | reverse complement strand
CTGGGTAGTGCCGGCGGAAAGAGAAAACAATCGGTCAATTTTAGAGGGCTCTTGAAAAATTTTGGCAGACCGCTCTTCTCCATTTTGCTGTTTAACATAGTTAATATCTTTGTCCAGGGCAAAACTATCCCGGCCAAGAGCCAGAGTTTGCTCTACTTTTTCTTGGCCCAGTCGCTCCTGAAATTCTGAAACATTGCTAATGCCTAAAATATCCAAGCGGGCCAGGCCAAAAACTCGACCCATTCGCTGGCCGCCAGCCACCCAAAGCGCCTCTATTGGGTCATTGGTGGAGACCAACTGGTTGATAAAATTAACGGGCAGGCCCAGCTCGGCTTCAGTCCAGCCAGCCCCGATTTTCATTAAAGCGCCTAAAATTCCCGGGCTTATTTGGCCGCGTAAAAGATAAACAACATCATCAGGGCTTAAAGTTAAGCCCCCGGCCCGCAGATTCAAATCAAACAGATTCATCGCGGTACTGATTACTTTTTTTTGCAAAAAATTCTGGCCAATGGCTTTTTGGTAATCGGCCAAGGCAAGACGGCCCAGCCGCCATTCATAGGTCTCGCTATTAGTTAAGAAGAAAAGCCGGTCCACGGCTAGGTCAGAATTTTTGTATCGCGCCAAAAGCGCGGTTAGGTCTTTAACCTGATTTTGGTTCAAGACCTCTAAAATCCGCGCTTCGCCCAGGTCTTGAACTAAATTATTGGGCTGGCGGTCTCGGTAGAAAGTAAAGAATAAAGTATAGGTTGGCAGTTCCAAGGCGTTTTCCATTTGACGGAAAGCGGCAAAACGGAAAAGCTCGTCAAGGTTGTGGTCGCTTAAGATTTTAACTAAATCATTGACCGTGGTTGGAGCGGTTCGGGCTTTGTTGGCGGCCAAAAGATAAACCGAATCGCGGAAGGCCTCGGGTAGACCGATTTTTCGCTGACCGGCTTGCTGGAAGATTTGTTGGCCAATGGCTTCCAGGGCAGTTTTGCGGTTTTGGCCTGATTCGTTTCTTTCCCCGGCTTTTTTCTGGCGGTACTCTTCTCTTATCATTTGTTCCATCTGGCCGCGAATAACCGCATTTAAGGGCGGCTCTTGGCCAGTTGATTCCTTCATTTGTTTTTTCCACTCGGCTTCGCGGTCGGCCCGGTGCTCGGCAACATAAGCGTCTTCAGCCGCAGTGTCTTCGTCTTTTTTGTTTTTGGAAAAAATTGCTTCCAATTGTTCCAAAGAAATGGGGAAGGAAAACTCGCGGTTAAAAAAGCTGATTTCTAAATTAATTTGCCCTCTTTCCACGGCTTGTAGTAAAGCGATTTGTGAAGAGGGCTCGTAGTTTAAGGCCCGGGCCAAAGTTAAAGCGCCAAGCACATAAAAGACCCGCTGGTCTTGATTAAGCAGGCGCTTTGTTGAGGAATCATTAGCTCCCAAAGCGGTTGTGGGCCAGCCAAGGGATTCGTCTAAGGCCTCATAAATATGTTTTTTTTGTCCCACGCGGTCGCGCACTTGTCCCCAGTCAGGGTTTTCCCCAGCCAGATAGCCGGGGGTTAAGCCCAAATCAATTTCCACTTTTCGCTGACCAATACTTTTTAGGACTTGATAAAAGTCATTTAAGTCGCCCGCTTGCCTGATGGCGGCTAAATCAATGCTTCCCCGCGGCAAGCCCAAATCATTTTCCAGAGCATTTAAGGTCAGGCGGGCGTAGAGCTCGGTAGGCGAGGCGGTTTCCAAGAAAGAAGAATAAGCCCCAATATTATAGATTCGGCTGAAATTAAGATTAGTGTCTTTGGCCAAAAGCGCGCTGGCTAAATCCTCAAAGAAGGTTTGCTCGGTTGTTTGGCTAAGCGAGCCGACTGGCAGTTCCAGTTCTTCTTCCAGCCGGGCGCGGCCGATTTGCCAGAATAGATTTTCAAATGAACTACTTCTAACTTGGCCACCCGGCCCCAAAAGTTCGTTTAATTCAGCCGGGCCCAGGAGAGAGGCCAGGTCGTCAAAGGTTTGACCAGCCGGCATTTCCCGGCCAGCGCCTTCTTCGGTCTGCCAAGCAACCTTAATCGGTTTTGGGGATTGTTTGATGCGCCGGGTGCCGACATAGCGCCGCTTTAAAAGAGTGCATTTAAGAAGGTCAACTTCGGAAATATCCACGGCTTGACCGCTGAAATGCGCCGAGATATTGGGACTTTCTTCAACTTCAAAATCCGATTCACGGGAGAGGGAGCGGTTCTCGGTCCGGTAGCCGGAGCGGATTCTTTTGGCCCGGATAAACTCGTGTCCAGCGCCGCCTTGGTCCTTGGGTTTAACCAAGTAGTTAAGCAAACGGATAATGCGGATGTCGTAGGGTTGAAGTTGGTCAATTTGAAGTTCGTCCAAGATATTTTGCGGCGGTTGACCATTTTTTTTGTAATATTCCAGGGCCGCGCTATTGGTCTGCATCACTTTATAGACCTGCCAATATTTAAAGAGTTCTTGTTCGTCATAATGGGCAAGGGCGATTTTTTGGTGGTCTAAGGAGGAGATTTCGGAAAAAATGCTCTCGGTTGATTGTCCCACCTCATTAACTTTGGCTAAAAGTTTTCCCGTGTCATTTGATTCTTCACCAAATTCTTGGTCATTATAGCGGTCGGGTTCGTCTGTGGGTATATCGTAAGGGTCATCGGGGTCGGGGGTGTAAGTGATATCGGTATTTGTTTCTTGGGCGTTGGTCTTCTCGGTTTTAAAATCAGGATAAAAATTTATACCGGCCTGGCCGAGTAATGTAGCAAGAATGATAATTATAATCAGTATTTTTTTCATTTTATATGGCAATTGACCAATGAGGATTACCCGTTCCATA
>CAZKOU010000056.1:2635-2914 GCA_964554505.1 uncultured Candidatus Saccharibacteria bacterium | reverse complement strand
TTCAGCCCGAGGTTTCCCTCAGGCTACGCCTTCGGCGTTTTTCTTGAGGCATTCATCCACTATCTTACGCTAGTGGCATTCTGCCTCAGGAAATAAAAGCGTCCTGATGCCTTACGGCACAAGGACGCTAAACCCAGTGTGGACAAAACCGCTAAGAAGCGGTCTTGATTTTTTCAATGACCTCCAGGGAATCCAGCATCGCCTTAAAGTTCCCGTCGAAACCAGGATAACCACTGAAGTACATCTCGGCTTCTTGAAAGGCAAGGGCGTAAGGATTAG
>CAZKOU010000056.1:0-2625 GCA_964554505.1 uncultured Candidatus Saccharibacteria bacterium | reverse complement strand
CCTTCGCGAAGAGAAAGATGGAGCAGTTCTTCTCCCCTTTTTTTGGGCACCAGTACCAATGAATCACCGGTCCGAAGGCCCATAAACACATTGCCTTGCTCACCCCGGATAACCAAATGCCACATTCCGCCGGCGTGAAACGTCTTGCCAACCTCGAGAATAAGGGGAATGTCTTTTTGGTCTCTCTTTAGAGTAAGTAGAGCCTGGGCATGCATTTCGGCTTCATAAGGCCGGGACGAACGATAGGAAGAACGGTCTTGGTTGAAAACATGACCATAAGCACACTCGACTTTGGTTTGCTCGGCAGAAAAGAGGCCAGCCGCGCCCAAAGGGGCGAGAGCATGCGTTCCTAAATCTAATAGCATACCGCCTCTTTTCTTGTCTTGCTCCAGCCAAGTGCGCTCGGCTAAGTCGGGCAAGCCCAACTTTCCGCCTTCGAAGATTGTCGCCTGAACGCCTTCGATTTTACCGATTCGCTCCTCCAGAGTTCCACAAATCTCCGGCAGCACTCTTTCTCCGTTCCCCATAACCACCCAATCCCAGCGCGGGTCGTCTGGCGTAATCTTGCCGGTCAAAACCAGCAAGGGGGCGATTTTCTGGACATAAAAGTCCAGAGGGTAAATCTTGAGAGAAGGGTTAATCTCGAGCAGGTCCTTAAGTTCTTCTACCTCGCGCAGATTGTTCACGAGCGGCTTCTCGACAATGAGTTTTAAAAAGCCGGCTCTAGCTAACGAATGCATTACCTCCAGATGATTGGGTGTCGCCACAATACCCACCAGTCCCAGCCGTTCGCCTTCTGGCCATTCTTGAAAACTGAACGGCAGGTCTTGGGCATCAGCCACTATTTTGAGTCGCTCGCCGGCCGACAGATTGCTAATCTCCGCTGGAAGGTACCTGTCGTCGGACAGCACTGGTGATTCCGGGGAGACCGCCGCAATTCTTTGGGGGTCAATATCGAGTAGAATCTGTCTGTTCTCTCCCCAAATACCTAGCGCGGTTTCAAAGTACTCCTCGTACACCCGTCCCACGCCCACCATCATTACTGTTATACCCGATCCTCTCATCGCGCATTTAACCTCCTTTTGTGGGTTTGGCGCTTTGACTTTGGTCTTGTTGCCCAAGAATCCAATCTACCGCATTCTGAAGGCTTCCTTTGACAACAGTCGGCTTAATACTATTCCAATCCGGGGGATGCCGGCCGATGCCGTGCCATTTCTCGGTATCAGGATTACTAATCAGAATGGTCCGGCAGCCAAATTGCTGGCCGGCTTTGATACCAGCCACCGAATCGTCAATCACCAAGAACTGGCTAAAGGGGATAACAAAATCTTCAGAAGCCCGCTTGAGCGACCCGGTCCCTGGTTTTTGGCAATCGCACTCTTTGACAAATCGATGGTCTGAATAAGGGGTGGGAATAGTAGTGTGCAGACAGTAATAAAAACCATCCAGCCATGCTCTATGTTCTTGTAATAATTGGGGCAAACGATGACGAATTGCCCAGTGAGTCCTTAGGGGATATTTGCCCCTTCCAATATGGGGCTGGTCACTAAACAAAACCACAAAGATTCCCGCTTCATTCAGTCGCCGAATGGCCTGACCTGCTTCTGGCAATAAAATAAGTTCAGAGGCCTCCATGGGCGAATCCCAAATACCATCAATCTGCTCGGGGATCCAAGACCACTTTTTAAAAACCATGGGATTGATTACGCCATCGCGGTCACAAGCTACAATCCGGATTGGTTCATTACTATCTGGCATTTTAGATTCGACCTCCCTGTAATGTCAAGTTACATCTTCTGCCAAGTTGTGATTAACAGAGGACATTCTTAATATAGAGAAAAAAATAATTTGTCAAGAGATTTAATCCTTAACCGCCACCAAGCCCCAGACCTCGCCAGCGCCGGCTTTTTTTAAGACCTTGGCCGCCTCATTTAAGGTGGCGCCCGTGGTGAAAACATCGTCCACCAACAAGATATTTTTATTCTGGATAAAATCGCGAAAGCGCGGATTTAATTGAAAAACATTTTTCACATTTTCCAAGCGCTCGTTTTTAGTTAAAGCGGTTTGACTCGCGGTGCCCCTGATTCGCCATAGGGCCGGGCAAAATTTCCGGTCCAATTTTTCAGCCAAGGCCCTGGCCAAGACCTCGGCCTGATTAAACCCTCGCGACTGCTTCTTCCGCCAGTAAAGAGGAATGGGCACGAGCAAAAAATCTTCTCTAAAAATATGCGCCCGGGCAACTTCCCCCATCTTTTCAGCCAACAAACCGCTTAAGCCGAAAATTTTTTCGTACTTAAACTGATGGATTAAATTTTTCCAAATCGTTTCCTTAAACCAACCCGCAAATAAAACCACCTTAAGATTGTTTCCGGGCAAAAACAAGATGCCGCCTTGTTTTGAGATACTTTCTTCGCAAGATAAACAAAGCGCGCTCCCCTCTTTTCCACAACCCAAACAATATTGAGGTAAAATTAGGTGAAGCATTGTCTTTGATGCTATGCTAAAAAGAGGGGCAAAATGAGAAAGAAAAAAGCAGAAAAGCCGATTTGGCAAAAAATCTTAGAAAATCCGTGGTTTTATTGGCCATTGGCCATCTTGCTGGTCTTGGCTTCTCTTTTTATTATT
>CAZKOU010000055.1:2629-2930 GCA_964554505.1 uncultured Candidatus Saccharibacteria bacterium | reverse complement strand
AAAATCAATTAAAAATCTTAATTAAATTAGGATCAGAATTTCCCACCCGAACGGCCTCTCTATTTACTTTAGTTCCCTCGCCCCAATAAATACCCAACCCTAAACCATAAAGGATTTTTTCTTTATTATTCAGGTTAGTTTTTATATGGAAGGGATCTCCTTTAGGATTTCGTTTGATATAAGTCGCTTCACTACGATTTCTTCTGGGAATTCCGTATTTTGTCATCCACCAATAAACTTTATGGTCAGAAACATTTAGCTTATTTGCAATTTCTGACATAGAGAGGTAATTGTGATTATA
>CAZKOU010000055.1:0-2619 GCA_964554505.1 uncultured Candidatus Saccharibacteria bacterium | reverse complement strand
GAGTTTTTCAAGGACCAATCTTTTAATCATTTTCCCTTCTTTTTCGTGATACTGGGGGCACGATTCACCTAGTCATACAATCGGATATGATATACTGCTTAATTCGAGACCACTTTTCATTGTAGCAAAAAACAAAAAAATTGCCAGCCGTCTGTTCAGATGGGTTGACATTACCTTCTACGTCAGATTTAAAACAGGTTACACATCGGTAAAAAAAGGGTATCGGCGTAAACTGGTGCGCAGGGAGGGATTCGCCCGGTCATCCGACCGGGCGTCAGGTCGAATGACCTGACGAACCCACGAAACCACAAAGGGTATCGGCGTAAACTGGTGCGCAGGGAGGGATTCGAACCCCCTTACATTGATAATCTTACAACTAACTAAAGTTTTTTATAACATCTCTTAATTGCTGTCTTAACAACCTTCTACCCTCCGTTGTTTTTAAAAATCTTTCCCTCCTTAAAGCATCGCTCTTTAATTTGTAGGCCTCATATCCACATAAGACAATTGGCAAATAGTTTTTAGTCGAGGCAACTTTTCCCTTATCATGTTCGGATAATCTCTGTTTAAGATTTTCGGTTGTTCCTTTATAAATCTCGTTGTTATTAAGTTTTAAAAAATAAACGTAAAACATAAGATTATTCTGGGGGCAGGATTCGCCCGGTCATCCGACCGGGCGTCAGGTCGAATGACCTGACGAACCCCCGTAGCCCGAAGGCGTCAGATTTACAGTCTGATGCGATTGACCACTCCGCCACCTGCGCCTATTCTTGGAGCCGTCTGTCGGACTCGAACCGACGACCCGCAGTTTACAAAACTGCTGCTCTACCAACTGAGCTAAGACGGCTTAGGCTAGGAAATTTTAATTCCACTCTCTTTGAAAAGTTGCTGATACTTCTTGTTCTTTGGTTCTATAGCCACGGCACGCTCCAAGGCCTTTTTCGCCAAAGTATATTTCTTCAAACCCAAATAAGCCAACCCTAAATTGACATGCCGCAAAGCCACTTCCGGGTCAATTTTAATGGCTTGCTGGAAAGCGCTGACCGCGTCATTGTAATTTTTTTGCTCTAAATAAATAATGCCCAACCGGTTATAAATTCGCGCGTTGGTCGGTTCAGCCGCCGCAATCTTCAAATAAATTTCCTCTGCCTCATTAAAAGCGCCTGTCTTGAAAAGTTTTTCGGCCTCTGACAAAAAACCACTTTCCTTTTTTTCCGTGTCGGTCTCCTTGTCTTTCAAGGCCGGCCAAGCCAAGGGCAAACGCCGCGCCAAAAGCAAAAACAAGCCGCCGGCGGCTAAAATGAGCAAGCCCACCAAAAAACGGTCTAAAGTCAAAAAAATCATTTCGCTCACTCCATTCGCTCAATGTAAACTTATTATTCTTCCCAAAAAAGGTTTTCCAAAAGAAGACGCTTGCTTACATTGCTTTTAACCATTGCTCCTAATTCTAACAGTTTCTCTGCCAGTTTAACATCTCTGTCGCTTTTTCGCAAGCCCTCCTCCACCTCTTCCTGCCAGAGTTTTGGCCAGAAAAAATCTTTTCGCCAGAGGCAAAGCAAAAATTTCTTGAAGAGTCGGACCGCTTTTCTCCTCTTTTTTCTCCTCTTCAATCTTGAGACGCAGACAGCGCGAAACCAAAGTGGGCAAAAGAAGGTGGAAGTCCGAAGTAACCAAAAAAAGTAAAGAATTGGCTGGCGGTTCTTCTAATGTCTTGAGCAAGGCATTGGCCGCTGCCAGTGTTAAATTCTCGGCTGGAGAAATTAAAGCGGCTTTGTAAACAGAATTAGCGGGCTTTAAGGAGAAAAAATGAATAAGCGCCCGCACCTCATCAATTTTCAAACTTCCTTCCGAGAGCAGAAAAAATCTATCCAAAAAACCCACTTTTAATTTGTCCAAAATAAAAGAGCGCGCCACTTTTTCTCCGGCTTCAAGCGGCCCCACTAAAAGATAAGCGTGATTGAGCCGGTTCTCTTCCCATTGCTTTTCCAAAAGCAAGGGGAGTTTGGAGTCAGAATTCATATAATTATTTGACATTAAGGCGCTTTGATTTTAAGATATAATAAATGGTCAAAAGAGTTAATATCGGAAATCCCCAAAGTGGCTTATCAGGACACGACACTCACCTGTAAAGAGTGTCAAAATCAATTCACTTGGAGTGCTCGCGAACAAGAATTTTACGCCCAAAAGGGCTTTCAGGCGCCTTTGAGGTGCAAGGACTGTCGGGAGAAACGCAAAGGCGCGACTTACGAGATTACCTGTGCCAATTGCGGCAAAAAAGATACAGTCAATTTTGCTCCGCGCGACCCCAGTTCCATTTTATGCGGCGAGTGCTTTGCCAAAAAGCGAATGGCAGAAGAACAGAAGCCGTAATCCGCTTCAATTCAAGATTAAATCTTTGCCGCTAAAGTTCTTAAGCAACGGGTGCAGATTAGTTTTCCTCCCCATTTTTGAAGGTTAGGATAAACCATACGTTTGGTTTTATGCAAACTTTTGGGGCGGTTGTAGCTGGCTCTGGGCTTCCGTCCGCAGATTTGACAAACTGAATAAAAAGTTTTTCGAACATTTATCATAATGTTCTTAAAATATCATCTTTTTTTCTTGTTGGCAAATTTTCAAAAA
>CAZKOU010000054.1:0-3207 GCA_964554505.1 uncultured Candidatus Saccharibacteria bacterium | reverse complement strand
CCAAAATGCCGGCATTACCACACAAGACCCTGAATTTTTGAAGGCATTGCTTGAATTCCCCGCTTTGCCTGCAGGGCGTTTTGGAAAAGAGGGAAGTTATGGTTGGGGCGTGGCAATTGGGGGACAATTGTTTCAAAAAATAATCAACAAATTAGGAAAAAAACCTTTGTTAATTCTTGATGTTGGCGCTGATTGGTGTTGGAGCACCCACCAATTGGCGCGAGCCGGTCATCAAGTCGTGGCGCTTGATATTAATAAAGAGCATTTAAAACAAGCCGGAATTTTTTTAGACAAAAAGATTTTTTTTGAACGCGTGCAGGCCGATATGAATAATTTGCCCATTTGCGACAATATATTTGATGTCGTAATAGCTATCGCCGCGGTTCATCACGCCACAGACCTTAAGCATACCTTAAAAGAATTTTACCGCGTGCTTAGGCCCCGGGGAAAAGTTATACTCTTACGAGAGCCAGTCCGTGGCAAGTATATTGACGAAAATAACTTTGGGAGACAAGAAAAAACAGTCGGAATTCACGAAACAGCGCCAACACTTTTACAATGGCAACAGGCATTTCAGGGGCCTGGATTTGATTTTCTCTGCGAGATATCCTTGCTCAATTTTTTAATTGCCGGATTCAATCCTATAATTCTGCTTAAGTCACTTAAGCGCCGCATACTAACCCTTCCTTGGATTGGAAAAATGCTGCAACAATTTACCATTACTGACTTTAATTTCTATGGGATTAAACGAAAATAATGAGGCCACGATTACTAATTATTTCCGAGCGGACACGCTGGCATTTTCATAGTCCCTTGAGATACTTTCAAAAGATAGAAGTGATTCATTTAACCAAGTCAGTATTCTCGGATTTTCCCAGGGAAAATACCGCTGTACCCCTCTATTTTTATCGTTCCCCCCTTGATTTATACAAGCAAATTTTGAAACTTAAGCCAGATATTATTCAGGGTTTGGAGCCATATTATGGATACTCGCGACTGAAAATTCCTTGGCGCGTGGTGGCTATTCTTAAAACCATTCAAAAAGCCGCCACACATCTTAATACTCCTTATTTTTTTCATTGTCTGGAAAATTTGGAACCAGAAAAGAAGTATGGCGCGCTTTCTTTTTTAATGCGCCGGCTTGCCAGCAATTACACTCAAAAAGCCGTTTTTGTTTTTTTCTTAAATAAAGAGGCCGGGGAAATTGCCAAACAGGACGGGGCAAAAAAAGCCATCCCCGCTCTTTGGGGAATTTGGGGAATAGATAGAATTCTTTTTAAGCCCGCGCAAAAGGGGTCTAAACCATCTTTGTTATTTGTAGGCGCCCTGGAAAAACATAAGGGGGCAGATATTTTAATTGAACTGGGCAAGCAATTAAGGCAAGAAATTAGCGATTTAGAATTATGGGTTGTTGGTCGAGGTATATTGGAAGACGAGCTTATTAAAGCGGCGGCTCAAAATTCGTGGCTCAAATATCTTGGCGAACAGCCGCCCGTGGAGGTCGCTAAGTTGATGGGTCGGGCTTGGGTTGGTTTAGCGCCGAACCGCGAAATCGGAATCTATAAAGAGCAGGTGGGGATGGCTAATTTGGAAATGCTTGCTTGCGCCACTTCTTTAATTACCACAGATGCGGGTTCCACGATAGAGTTTTTAGAAGACAAGGCCATTATTTGCCCCCAGAATGATTTTGATTGCCTGAAAGAAAATTGTTTGAAGTTGCTGCAAGATTTCGACCTAAGGTCAAAAATAGCCCAGAAAGCGTTTTTGTTTGCGCGTCAAAAGTATGACACCGAAACAAATATTAAAAATTTAGAAGACCAGGTCTTAGAAATATTCGCAGGACTTGGCTTGAAGGTCGGAAAGTAAGAAAGCGTCAGGCGGCAGGGAGGGGCACTTTGTGGCCACAAACATTATTTGGGTAAGGCCGCTGAAATTGCTGTAGAAAAAATCTTCTTTAACAATAATGGGCTTGGGGCCGATTAAGATGAAACGGGCCGGCTCGCCTAATTGAAAAAGTTTAAGGGGACGATTGGTTAAATAGGGCGCGTATTCATTAAAATTATTGATATAAAGAGTTTCGTTTTCCGGCGCTTTAGCCGCGGCTTTCCGGAAGCGCGCCACGGAATTATTATCAGTCCTTAAGGCCGCGCTAAAACCATTAGGCAGGGTGCCAAAAGCATAGCGGGTGTCCGGGATAAAATAGGGGTTAAAAAAGGCCCACAAAACCAAAACAGCCAGTACTCCCAGGGAAATTCTTTTTAGCCAGTCCTTGGGCCAGGAAAGGACGGCAATGAAAGAAAGAAGAATAATGTAGGGGAAAGTATAAGCCGTATTGCGCAAAAACCGGGTGCCCACTTCCGCGGAGACCAAAGTGTAAAAAATCAAGTCAGCCAGTAAAAATCCTAAAAAAAGATAAGAGGCCTTTTGTTCAAAGGAATCCAATGGCCGGAAAACCAAGGAAAGAAAAAGAATAACAGTGGCGGCGACGCCTAAATAAAAAAGCGGCGGTCCGACTTCGGCTGGCCAGCGCAGAATGCCGGCCCAGAGGTCTAGGGGCGGCGAGCTTAAGCGTAAAATTTCAATAATTTTAATGGGCGAGGCGATAAACTGGGCAAAAAAGATATAGCCAAAAGTGCCTAAAACAATCAAGAGCCAGAAATGAATTTTGATGCGGTCTAAACTGGGCAAGGAAAGGATTAACCCTAAAATAAGAATGGCAAAAGAGATGTAGTGCGTGGAAAAAATGCCTAAAAATAAGAGAGCAAAAAGAAAATAATGAAAAACCCGGTTTTCCTTGGAAGAAAGCGCCTTGGCTAAATATAAAATCAGGAAGGGAAAAATGATGCCGCGCGCCAATATCTCCGGGTAGTTGCCGTCAATATAAGCGCGGTAGGGTTGCAGAGAAGCGAATAAAGCAACCGCCAAAATTAAAACCGCCCAAGAGGATTTAGTTAGTTTGCGGCTGACTAAAAAAATTACCAAAAAAGTCAGGGCAACCAGAATGTAGCCGGTATATTTTATGGCCACGATTAAATCCAGACGCAGAGTTTTCGTTGCCGCGGCCACAAGGGTATGAAAAAACGGAGGATACTCCGGATTTTTGAGGAAATTTTGGAAGAATCCTTCTTGCCCCACCACCATAATTTTGGCTAAATGGCGGGCCGGGTCATCGCCCAAAGGGAGGATGTCTTTAAAAGTGGGGTAAGC
>CAZKOU010000053.1:0-3221 GCA_964554505.1 uncultured Candidatus Saccharibacteria bacterium | reverse complement strand
CTTTTTGTTTTGATGCCTTTTCTTGTTTCTCTTTTGGTGCCGGCTTTCAGCCCGGAAAAGCAGATACTAACCGTTAAATTAGCCCGTATTTTACTTTTTTCGCCTTTATTTTTTAGCATCTCTTATATTTTGGGCGGGGTTTTAAACTCTTTCCGCCGCTTTTTGGCTTATGCTTTGGCGCCTCTTTTTTACAACCTTTCCATTATTTTAGCCACTTTTTTTTGGGCGGACCGGTTCTTGGTTTACGCGCCGGTTTGGGGCGTGGTTTTGGGCGCGTTTCTGCACTTGGCTATTCAGGTTGTGCCGGCTTGGAAATTGGGCTTTCGCTGGCGATTTTTTCTGGATTTGAAGCACGCGGCCGTAAGAAAGATTGGCCTTTTAATGCTTCCCCGCTCTTTTTCTTTGGGCGCCCAGCAGATTTCACTTTTCGTGTTTACGGCTTTGGCTTCTGGGTTAGGCGGCGGCGCGGTGGCGATTTACAATCTGGCGGACAATAGCCAAGCCGTGCCCACGGTCATTATCGGTAATTCCATCGCTTCTTCTCTTTTTCCCACCCTGTCGCATTTAGCAGCGGGTTCTTCGCGGTCTAAAGAATTTGGCGGCCTTTTAATGAAGGGCTTGAGGAGTGTTTTATTCATAGTGGTGCCAGCGGCAATGGGAATGGTTCTTTTGCGGGCGGAAATTGTGCGTTTGATTTTGGGTTCTGGTCATTTTGGCTGGGAACAAACCCTAAAGACCTCTTCTGCTTTGGGTTTCTTTGCGGTTTCCTTGGCTTTTTCCGGTTCTCTACCTTTGTTGGCGCGCGCTTTTTTTGCTCTCAAAGATACTAAAACGCCAGCCGTGTGGTTAGTAGGAGGCGCGGCAATTTCTATTCTTTTATCCTTGATTTTCGTGCCCATTTTTAATGTTTCCGGTTTGGCCTTGGCTTTTTCTTTTGGCGCGGCAATTTCCGCTTTTGGCCTCTTTTCCACCTTAAAAAAAAGAACGGTTCTGCCCGGCTTGGAGCAATTTTATTATTTTGTCCTAAAAGTTATTTTTGCCGCTTTGATTATGGCGGTTTTTATCCAGTTGGCGAAATTAGTAAGCGCGCCTTTATTGGGAGAACTGGAAAAGTTCTGGAAGGTTCTGCTAAGATTTACTTGGGCAACGGTCGTTGGTTTAGTAAGTTATTATTGGACAGTCCGATTATTTAAGATTAAAGAAGCCACGGGGCTGGAGTTTTGGAAAGTGCTTCGCGGACGCTTTTGGCCGGTTAATGGTTCTCGATGAGTAATATTTGCAGTCAAGAAGTTGGCTATAGGAGATTGAGTTGACAAAGAGTAATATCCGTAATTTTGTGATTATCGCCCATATTGATGCCGGCAAATCAACTTTAGCCGACAGGTTTTTGGAATTAACGGGAACCGTGCCTAAAGAAAAAATGCGGCCCCAATTTTTGGACCAAAACCCTTTAGAGCGGGAGCGGGGGATTACAATTAAAATGGCGCCGGTGCGGATGGTCTATAAAAATTATATTCTGAACCTGATTGACACGCCCGGGCATGTGGATTTTTCCTACGAGGTTTCCCGGGCGCTGGCTTGCGTGGAAGGGGCGGTTCTTTTAGTGGACGCCACGCAAGGCGTGCAGGCCCAGACATTGGCTAACTTGGAATTGGCGCGTCGCCAAAATCTCAAAATTATTCCGGCGCTCAACAAAATTGATTTGCAAGGCGCTGAGGTGGAGAGAGCAGAGGAGGAATTAAAGGAGTTGCTAAGTTTTAATTCCGACGATTTGAGCCCTTTGAAAATTAGCGCCAAAACAGGGGAGGGGGCGGAAGAGTTGTTAGAGAGGATAATTCAGGAAATACCGTCGCCGCAAAACAGGATAGGGCAGGGAAGGGAAGAAGGGGGCAAGGCAGGGTTTTTGCGGGCACTCATTTTTGATTCTTTTTTTGACCCGTTTAGGGGAGTGGTTTTGGCCGTGCGGGTTTTTGAGGGAGAAATTAAAAAGGGGGATAAAATAAAATTTTTGGGGAGCAAGGCAGAGGAAAAAGCGCTGGAAATTGGCGTCTTCTCCCCCCCGCTCTCCCCCACTCCCCTACTCTCGGCCGGGGAAATAGGGTATATTGTTACGGGCTTGAAGGATGTTTCCTTGGCGCGCGTTGGCGATACGGTTATCACAACCAATCTCGCGAAGCGAGATCTGGCTCCGCCAGACAACCTACAACTTGCAACCAACAACGCACTCCCATTGCTTGGTTATGAGCCGCCAAAGCCCATGGTCTTTGCCGAGATTTATCCAGAAAGCGGAGAGGATTTTCCAGCGCTTAAAAAAAGTATTGAACAGTTAAAACTAAACGACGCTTCTTTTAGTTTTGAACCAACCAAGAGCGCGGCATTAGGCGCCGGGTTTCGCTCTGGTTTTTTGGGTCTGCTCCACTTGGAAATCGTCAAAGAGCGATTGGAGCGGGAATTTGCCCAGTCATTAGTGATTACTTCTCCTCAAGTTGATTACCGCGGCAATGAGGAGCCGTGGGTGAAATTAGAAATTATCACTCCCCCACTCTATTTGGGTCAGATTATGGAGGAAATGAACCAAAGGCGGGGGAAGATGAAAGAGACCAAAACATTGGGCGCGAGGTTGCTGCTCATTTTTGAAGCGCCTTTGAGCGAAATTATTCTTGATTTTTACGATTGTTTGAAGTCGCTATCCTCGGGTTATGCTTCCTTAAATTATGAATTTATCGGTTATCGTGAGGCGGACTTGGTGAAATTGGAGATTTTGGTGGCCGGGGAAGTCATAGAGCCGTTTTCCCGGATTGTGGTTAAAAGTAAGGCAGAGAGGATGGCGCGGACAATTGTGGAGAAACTGAAAGAATTAATCCCCCGTCAGTGGTTTGAGGTTAAAATTCAAGCCCGTCTCGCGTCGGCTTCGTCCGCCTTGGTTTGGCGAGACAGGCCTAGCGAGCCGAGGCGGGCGGCAGTAGGAGGGCCCGCCCGCCACGCAAAGCTTGGCATTGCGGGTGGGAAAATTTTGGCTTCGGAAAGCATTTCTCCGCTGCGCAAAGATGTAACCGCCAAACTTTACGGCGGCGATGTGACCAGAAAAAGGAAATTATTGGAGAAACAGAAGGCGGGCAAGAAACGGATGAGAAAATTTGGAAGTGTAGAGATTCCCAGTGAAGTTTTCCTCAAAGTACTCAAATAAAGAAATAGCGGGCAGCCATAACGGCTGCCCGCCT
>CAZKOU010000052.1:0-3341 GCA_964554505.1 uncultured Candidatus Saccharibacteria bacterium | reverse complement strand
AAAACTTCGCTTTGGTATTGGTCAAATAATTCCACCATCCAAATTAAATTATCCACCTTTTTGATGGTTTTGGAAACAACATCGGGTTTAATTTTGCCCGGCACCACAATGGAAATATCCCGTAAAACCGGCGGAAACTTGGCAATAGGACGGTAGCGACCTTTGATTTTCGGCTCATTTAGTAAGATATTTTTTAGTTTACTTTCTTGAAAAATATTCAGAAGAGGAATTTTTAGATATTTAAAAGCCCGGCGGATTTTGTAATGCGCCAATAAAGCGGGGGGCACATTAGTCATTTTAAGATTTAAATTCTCAATTTTAAGCCGCTTCATCAGACGATTTAAAATTAATTCTATTTTTTCGGAAAGATATGTCTCCAATAAAATTAAAAGTTCTTTTTCTTCCTTGGGGTGAAAAACATTGCCAATTTCAAAAAAGTTTAATTTTTTGGCCCACTGGTTATGCTCCACCACAGAGAGTAGACCTAAAAGCAAAGTGGGCCGCAAGTACTGCTGTTCTGACGAGAGAGGATTGGCTATTGAAATCGCTTGCTCGCGCGGAAATTCCAAAATTAAAAGGTCAGTGGCAGAAACAAATGGGGAGGTGATGGTTTCAAAAAGGCCCTCCTTGTCTAAGAATTGTTTGAGATAGTTTTCCAAAAGAAAAACCGGGTTTTGTTTGCCGCGTGGTCGCGTCAGTTTTTTGGACAAAATATTTTCATAACCGTAAAATCGCGCGACTTCTTCAGCAAAATCCTCTTTGCTCCTTAAATCGGATAAGCGCCACGAGGGTGGGGTTAAAACGATTTTTTTGTTTTCTTCTTTTATTTTACTGCCTGTGCGCTCCAAAAAATTAAGGATTTTTTCTTTGCGCATTCTCAAGCCCAAAAAATCCGGAATAAAATCCAAGGCAAACTCTATTTTCGGGTTTTTGGGTTTTTGGTTTTGGAAATCAAGAACTCTCGAATAATTTTTTGGCTGAATTATTTCTCTGGCTTTTTCCAAAGCCGGCAAGACCATCTGATAATCCAATCCCCTCTCAAAACGATAACTGGCGTCAGTGCTTAAGTTCTGCTGCTTCGATGTTCGTCTGATGAGTACCGAGTCATAGATGGCGGCGAGCAACACGACCGTGGTGGTAGTAGCATCCACTCCGGAATTTTCTCCGCCCATTAAGCCGGCGAGGTCTATAATTTTTTCGTTGTCCGTAATGACAATCGTTTCATTGCCCAAAATTCGCTCCACGCCGTCCAAGGTAATGATTTTCTCGCCTTCCTTTGACTTCCTCACTAATAGGGAGAAACCCTTAATCTTGGCCGCGTCAAAGGCGTGCAGGGGCTGGCCGGTTTCCCACATTACATAGTTGGTCGCGTCCACGACATTATTAATCGCTCTTTTGCCCACGGCTTCTAATTTTCGGGTTATTTCCGGGATTGAAGGTTTAATTTCTACTTTTTCCAAAACCACGGCGGCAAAGCGCGGGCTTAAAAAATTCTCCTCGAACTTGATTTGCGGCATTTTGATTTTAGGAAAAGAAGGGTTACCTGTAACCCGAAGCTTTAGCGAAGGGTTAAGAGGGGGAGAAAGGGGCAGTTCCAAAAGATTTAATTTCAAGGGATTCTCCAGAAAAAAACTAAGTTCGCGACTTAAACCAAAGATGGAAAGCAAATCCGGCCGGTTGGGTGTGATTTCCAAATCCAATATTTCATTTTCCAGGCCCTCCAGCGCAAAACCCGCGGAGTCCAAAATCTCCGCGGTCTTTTGAGCGGAAGGCAAATCCACAAACTCTTTAAGCCAACTAATTGGGTATTTCACTTGAATTGTTTTAAAAATCTTAAGTCATTGCTGTAAAAAAGCCGGATATCGTCTATGTCATGCTTTAACATCACCAAACGGTCAATGCCCAAACCAAAAGCAAAGCCGCGCCATTTTTCCGGGTCCAATTTCATATTCTTTAGCACTTTGGGGTGAATCATTCCCGCGCCCAAAACTTCCAACCATTTTCCCGCCTTTAGTTTGATTAAAGCGTCCATGCCGGGCTCCACAAAAGGGTAATAATGCGGCACAATCTTAACTTGGATTTTTGGTCCAAAAATATGCTTCAAATATGATTCCAAAACCCATTTCAAATGTGCTAAGGTTAAGTTTTTTTCAATCGCAAAACCCTCTAACTGAAAGAAGGAGGCCTCGTGCGTGGCATCCGTGGCTTCGTGGCGGAAAACTCGGCCCGGAATTAAAATGCGGCAAGGCGGTTTTTTTTGCCAGACCGTTTTTACCTGCATAGCCGAAGTATGCGTCCTTAACAGACGACCGTCGTTTAAGTAAAAGGTGTCCTGTAAATCGCGCGCCGGGTGGTCCTTTCCTATATTCAATAAATCAAAATTAAACTTTTCTTCTTCAATCTCGGGACCTTCCACCACTTCAAAGCCAAGTTTTTCAAAAAACAAAACACTTTGGGTTATCAAACTGCTTAATGGGTGCGAACTCACTTTAATACTCCTTTCTTGTTGCCTTGGGCGGTCCAGAAGTAAAGTTCAATCAAAATTAAGGATAAAAACAGCAAGGTGCCGGAAAGATAGGTTAAAACCAAAAGAGAGCGCAGAAAAAGCAAACCCACTAAAAAAATGGAAGCCAAAAGGCATTGTCGGAACACAAAACCGCGGTTTATAAAATAGTAATAGAGCAGGGAAAAAATACTGAAAAGCAGCGTAAAAAGCGTGGCAAAGAAGACGAGCTTCACCCAAAGCGAAGAAGCAGTGGGGTCAAAATTGAGCACCACTAACAGGAACAAAAGAAGTGAAAGCGCTAAAAGCAGAATCAAGCCAAAAAAAATAATATTTCTCATTCTTTTTTGAATTCTAAACGCGGTAGATATTTAATCCGCACATTTTGGGAAAGCGTCTGATAAATCAAAGCCGCATTTTTATTCAGCCACTTGAGTAATTCTTTTTCCTTTTCTGGTTCAAAACAACTCATAAAAACCGCGGCGTTTTTCCGGTCGCCGCTGATTTCTACCCGCGACACGGTTGTAATGCCAAATTCCGGGCCAACCATCCTTGCCAAAATCATGGCTAATTCCTGCTGGATAATATTTTCCGCGCGCTCGCCTCGCCAATTATTCATCGCTCTTATTTTAGTATAGCACTTTAGTTTTATTTTGACATATAAAAAATGGGTTGGACTCAAGACAAGCGCCAGCCCGAAAAATCCCCCTCTGTGTTTTATCTTCCTCTTTACTCCAACGTTCTTGTTTACTCCAATGTTCTTGAGAACTTGAGAATAAGAAACCAACAAAAAACGCCAGCAAGTTTAGGACTAAAATGGGATTTCTTCCTGAAACCC
>CAZKOU010000051.1:0-3344 GCA_964554505.1 uncultured Candidatus Saccharibacteria bacterium | reverse complement strand
GCCGGTTTCGGTCTTTTACCCTCTCTTCATCCCAAGGCCTCGGCTTTGGCTTTGTCTTTTTTAAGAAAACAGGGCGTGGAGGTTTTTTTGAAAAGTCCGATTAAAGAAAGCCATCTAAAGGAGGTGGTGACCGCGCACAGGAAAATCAAAGAAGATATTTTAATCTGGACAGCGGGAGTAAAAGCGCATCATTTAGTAGCGAACACAGACGGTCTGGCAAAAAATAAAAAGGGTCAAATTTTAGTGGACGAGACGCTGGAAGCCCAAAAAACGCCGCGGGTTTTTGTGGTGGGAGACAACGCGTTTTTGCTGAATCCCAAAAACAGCCAGCCCTATCCGGGTTTAGCGGCCGTGGCTTTGTCTCAAGGTAAATTAGCCGCTGAAAACATTTTACGACTCATCAAGCAAAAACCCTTAAAAAAATTTCGTCATTTTGAACCAACTGTTGTTTTACCGCTGGGCAAAAAACTGGCTTTATTGGTTAGGGGTAATTTTATCTGGTTTGGTCGTTTTGCCCATCTGGTCCGCTTTTTTTTGGACAGGCGGTATTTGCGAGGAATTAGGACATAGGACTTAAGGCGGAAAGTGGCCATCATTGCATTAAAAACAATTAGAGAGGCGAAAATTAAAGGCAGGCGCGTTTTAATGCGCGTTGATTTTAATGTACCACTTGGCGTTGTTCGGGGCAAACTTATAGTGAGAGATGATACAAGGATTAAGGCGGTCTGGCCGACCGTGAAATACCTTTTAGATAAAGGCGCGACTAAAATTATTTTGGTTTCGCATTTGGGAAGGCCGACGCGAGGCCAAAAAGAATTATCCATCAACCCGGTGCGCCAAAAATTTTATCGTTTATTTAATCATCAACGTCAAATTGAAATTTTGGAAAATATCCGTTTTGACAGCCGCGAGGAAAAAAATTCGGTTTCTTTGGCCAAGGAACTGGCCTCTTTGGCTGATTTATTTGTCAATGACGCTTTTTCGGTCTTACACCGCCGCGCCTCTTCCAGCGTGGCCATTACCCGTTTTTTGCCTTCTTACGCTGGATTTTTAGTGGAGAAAGAAGCGGAAACGCTTTCAAAAGTTTTTTCGCGGCCTAAAAAACCCTTTGTCGTCATTATTGGTGGCGCTAAATTGGAAGAAAAATTGTTGGCTGTTAGATTTTTTGCCAAAGAGGCGGATACGGTCTTAGTCGGCGGCTTGACGGCTTTATATTTCCAGCAAAAGAAAGCAAAGGTTTTAGCCAATGTCATTTTAGCGGTTGATTGGAGGGGTCAAAATAAACAGGACATTGGGCTTAAAACCGTGGCTTTATTTTCCCGGGAAATTATCAAGGCCAAGACCATTTTCTGGCAGGGGACTTTGGGCCAGACCGAGGACAAAAGATATGAAAAAGGAAGTAAAACCATCGCGCGCGCCATAGCGGACAGCCCGGCTAAAATCAAAATTGCCGGCGGCGGGGACACTGTGGGTTTTCTGGAAAAAATCCGACTGGCGAAAAAGTTTACTGACATAACGACCGGCGGGGGAGCTGCTCTGTTTTTTTTGATGAATAAAGAATTGCCCGGTTTGACGCCTTTACAAAAAGATTAGAATGTGGTAAATCGTAAGAGAAGCTAAAAACCAAAATTGAAAAACGAAAAGCGATAAGGAAAATTATATGGCTCGTCATTACGCTATTTTCGTGGGCAACGCGATTGAGAAAATTTTGAAAAGCGAAAAAACGCTGGAGGGGCGGTTTACCCAAGACAAAATTCCGCCCTATGGCTGTTTAGCCAAAGGGGATGTGATATTCTTAAAGCAGGCGGGCGGTTTGGTGGTGGGTAAGGTGGAAGTGGATAATGTTTTGTTTTTTAATGATTTAGACGGCGAGAAAATCGGCCGTCTGCGCAAAGAGTATAGCGATGATTTGGGGGTGAGTGAGGATTTCTGGATAGTCAAACAAAACGCCCGTTTTGCCTCTATCATTTTTTTGAAAAATCCGCAGCGTTTTTTAACGCCATTGCGGTTGAAAAAGAAAGACCGCCGGCCGTGGGTGGTAGAGAGATAGGCGGGAGATTGTTTTAGGAAACAGTTTCCCGTCTGTCTCTTGACGAGACAGTTAGGAGGGATGTTCCTTGAGAATAGGAGAATGTTTGGCAGAGGTCTGGAAAATGGTCTTTCCGCCCCTACCTTCCTGTGTTTTGGCTTTTCCGGGCTTTGACACGAATCAACTGGCTGATTATGCCGTTGGCAAATTAACGCCCGAAGAGAGAAGAGAGGTTGAAGCGCACCTTTCCACCTGCATTCATTGCCAAGCCATAGTGGGGGAAATTGGGGGCTGTAATACTTTAGGTCTCGGCGACCTGTTTGGGCCTTATGGTAGTTTTCCTTTCTCTGGCCCTGATTCTGGCAATGGTTTTGTCTAAGGCAAAAAGGAGAGCAAAATGAGCGTTGGTATCGGTGTTTTGGGAGTCGGAAATGGAAGCAAGACCTGTCGCGATGTTATCCCGGAAGGGATTCTGCCGTCTCAAAACGTTTATCTGGCCGCGGTTTGTTCACGTTCAATGAGCCGCGCCGAGCAAGTGGCCGGGTTGTTTTCGGAAAAAGTCGGAAACGGACATTCTGTTGCGCCTTATTGCGATTTTGAGACAATGCTGGAAAATCCACGGGTGCAAGCCGTCTACATCGGCACCCCAAATGCTCTCCATTGCGCCCAGACCTTACAGGCGCTGGAAGCCGGCAAGCATGTTTTGGTTGAAAAGCCCCTGTCCACTTCGGTTTTTGACGCTGAATGGATGCTTGGCGAGGCCAGAGAGCGGGGATTGATTTTAGCGGTCAACACCTGGTGGCTTTATCATCCATTCTCCGCCCGGCTTAAAGAGCTGATTCAAAAACAGATTTTTCAGCCCGCGCTCATTAAGTTCACCCAAAATAAAAATTATCGTCTGAATGGTTGGCGGGCTAAGTTAGATGAGGCTGGCGGCGGCATTCTATTGGATTTGGGGCCGCATATTTTCAGTTGGCTTTTCTTTGTCACCCAAGCCAAGTTGGCGGACTGGCGGGTTTACGATGTCAGGAATCTCGGCTCAAACCAGACGATTGGACCAGAGGATAAAATTTATTTCCAGGGTCAATTGGGCCAAACAGAGGTTATTGTTTCTCTTTCCTATCAATCTCCAGAGACCCGGCAAAGCATTTGGCTAATGGGAAATCCGTCAAACGGGCTACTCCCAACGATTAACCTAAACCAGAATGACTGGCCTTGGGGCCTTGAATTTAGTCAGTCAATCCAGGGCACAGCCGAAAATAACTGGGAAGGAGCCAGCCCCCAAAAGTTTCTCGTGGAAGATTTCGGCCGGGCC
>CAZKOU010000050.1:0-3369 GCA_964554505.1 uncultured Candidatus Saccharibacteria bacterium | reverse complement strand
AATATCGAATTTAAATTTCAATATTCACGAATATGAGCAAATTCCAACATCCAATCAAGCACCAAATTCCAATATTCAAACTAATTAAATTTATATCGTTTGAAATTTGATTATTGGGACTTGATTGAACATTGGATGTTGGGGCTTGGAATTTATTAAAGATTTATTTTGTATTTCGGATTTCGTGCTTCTAATTTAATTAAAATGCCTACTTTTCGTCAGTTATTAAGAAAAGGGAGAAAAAAATTAATTTCCAAGCCCAAGGCGCCGGCTCTGCGGCGGGGTTTTAATTACTTAAAAAACCGGCCTGTGACAACTAAGAGTGGGCATCCTTTTTTGCGCGGCGTGGCGCTCAAGGTTACCACTACTACTCCCAAGAAACCCAATTCAGCTTTGCGAAAAATTGCCAAAGTGCGGTTGACTTCCGGTCAGGAGGTCACGGCTTATATTCCGGGCATTGGTCATAATTTAGCCGAGCACTCCGTGGTTCTTATCCGCGGCGGCCGCGTTAAGGACCTGCCGGGCGTGCGCTATCATGTGGTGCGGGGCATTTTGGACACCACTGGCGTTGAAAACCGCAAGAATTCACGCAGTAAATACGGAAGCAAAAAACCACAATAACCAATAACCAATAACTGATAACCAATAACTGATAACTAAAATGAGCCGCAGTCAAAAAACAAGTCAGAAAAGACAAATTGAGCCAGACCCAAAGTACCAAAGCATTGAGTTGGCTAAGTTTATTAATAAGATAATGAAAGGTGGAAAGAAAGAGACCGCCCGCCTCCTTCTTTACCGTACTTTGGATAATCTGAAAGAAAAAACCAAACAGGACCCCCTGATAATTTTTGAAAAAGCCATTTTAAACGCGACTCCCCAAATAGAGGTTCGGCCGCGGCGGATTGGCGGCGCTACTTATCAGGTGCCTTATGAGGTGGAAAAAGAGCGGGGCAAGACCATGGCTATGCGCTGGCTGGTTTCCATTGCCCGCAAGCGGCAGGGCAAGACAATGTCTGAATTTTTAACCGAGGAACTTTTGGACGCGTCTGAAGGCAAGGGCGCGGCTGTGGAAAAAAAGAATCAACTCCACAAATTAGCCGAAGCCAATAAGGCGTTCGCGCATTACGCGAGATATTAGTTTAAGAGGTTACGAAAGATTGATAAAGATTGTGATTGATGGTGATTAGACCGCCTTTGGCGGTCGTGACTAAGTTGTGACTAGGTGGTGATTGATTGTAACCCTTAGTAACCCTTTCAGCAACTTTTTAGTATAATGACTAACGATTTAGCTAAAACCAGAAACATTGGCATTATCGCCCATATTGACGCGGGTAAAACCACAGTCACAGAGCGCGTGCTTTACTATACAGGCAAGACATACAAAATAGGCGAAGTCCATGAAGGCACAGCGGTGATGGATTGGATGGCGCAGGAGAGGGAGCGGGGCATTACCATTACTTCCGCGGCGACGACTACTTTTTGGAACCTGCCAGACGTTTTGGAAGACAAATACCGCATCAACATCATTGACACCCCCGGACATATTGATTTTACGGCTGAAGTTCAACGTTCTCTTCGGGTTTTGGATGGCGGGGTGGTCATTTTTGACGGTGTGGCTGGCGTGGAGCCGCAGTCCGAGACGGTTTGGCATCAAGCCGAGAAATTCAATGTGCCCCGGATTTGTTTCATCAATAAAATGGACAGAATAGGCGCGGATTTTTATCAAGGACTTGAGTCCATTTTGGAACGGCTAACCGATAAAGCTGTGGCTATTTTTCTTCCCATTGGCGCGGAAAGCGACTTTCAAGGCATTATTGATTTAATTGAAGACAAAGCCATTTATTGGGTAGATGAGTTAGGCGTCAAGTTTGAAAAACGGGAAATTCCCGCGGATATGAAAGAGAAAGCCAAAGAGTGGCGTAAAAAAGCCATTGAGGTCATTGTTGAGCAGGACGAAAATCTGCTTAATCTTTATCTGGAAGAAAAAGAAATTAGCCCCGGGCAGTTGCGCGAGGTTTTAAGAAAAGCGACTGTGGCTGGAAAACTTTATCCCGTGCTTTGCGGTTCGGCTTTGAAAAATAAAGGTGTTCAGTTTCTTTTGGACGCGATTATCTATTATCTGCCTTCGCCCTTGGACAAAGGGGCGGTGGAAGGGGAAAACCCAAAGACCCATCAGACCGAAAACCGCCTGCCTGCGGATTCAGAGCCCCTGTCGGCTTTAGCTTTTAAGGTGGCGGCTGACCCCTTTGTCGGTCAACTTACTTTTATCCGGGTTTATTCCGGCAAACTGCTAGCCGGAAGCACGGTTTTAAACAGCGCTAAAAATGAAAAAGAGCGCATTGGCCGTTTAGTCCGAATGCACGCCAATCACCGCGAGGAAATTAAGGAAATCACAGCCGGCGAAATTGCCGCGGCTGTGGGTTTGAAATTAACCGGCACCGGCGATACTCTCTCCGACCCCATTCACCCTATTCTTCTGGAAACCATTGCCTTTCCCGAACCCGTGGTCAAAATGGCTATTGAACCCAAAACCCGTGAAGACCAGGAAAAAATGGGCTTGGCTTTGTATCGTTTGGGCAACGAGGACCCTACCCTCAAAATCAGTCAGGATTTGGAAACCAAGCAGACCGTGATTGAGGGAATGGGAGAACTGCATCTGGAAATTATTGTGGACCGTTTGAAAAGAGAATTTCAGGTGGACGCCAAGACCTCGGCGCCCCAAGTGGCTTACAAGGAGACCATTACCAAGGAAGTGGAGGTGGAAGGCAAGTATATTCGCCAGACCGGCGGCCGGGGGCAGTATGGCCATGTGGAGATGCGCTTTAAGCCACTGGAAAGAGGCGCGGGCGTTTCTTTTGTCAATCAAATCAAGGGCGGCATTATTCCGGTTGAATATATTCCCGCTGTGGAAAAAGGCATCAGGCAGGCGGCTTTGAAGGGCGTTTTGGCCGGTTATCCTTTGGTGGATTTTGAAGCCATTTTGTTTGACGGTTCGTTTCATGAAGTGGACTCTTCGGAGTTAGCTTTTAGCATTGCCGCGGAAATTGCTTTGAAAGATGGCGTTAAAAAAGCGGACTTGGTTTTACTGGAGCCGATTATGTCCGTGGAAGTTGTGGTTCCGGAAGAGTTTATGGGCGAGGTGAGCGGGGATTTAAGCTCGCGCCGCGGCAAGATACTTGGTTTGGGCGAACGGGGTAAAATGAAGACGGTCTCCGCCCAGGTGCCGTTGGCCAATATGTTTGGTTATGCCACGCAGATTCGGGGTATGACGCAGGGCCGGGGCGCTTTTGTGATGGAGTTTCTCCATTACGAGCCAGTGCCGGCCAATGTAGTTGCTGAAATTGTGGGTAAGTAAACCACTTCCACCTC
>CAZKOU010000049.1:0-3621 GCA_964554505.1 uncultured Candidatus Saccharibacteria bacterium | reverse complement strand
CTATGAAATTCATTCACTTTGCCGATGTCCATTTAGGTATGGAAAATTACGGTCGGCTGGACCCTAAAACCGGCCTTTCTTCACGTTTGTTTGATTTCTGCCGCTGTTTTGATTTTTTAGTGGACTACGCCATTAAAAATAAGGTAGACGCAGCGCTTTTTGCCGGCGACGCCTACAAAACCCGCGACCCTTCGCCCACCTACCAGCGCGCTTTTGCCCAGAGAATAAAAAAAATGGCTGAAGCCGGCATCCCGGTAGTCATGATTCCGGGCAACCACGATTTGCCCTTGGCCATGGGCAAAGCCCATACATTAGAGATTTTTTCCACCCTAAAAATCCCCAATGTCTATATTTTAAGCCAGCCGGAAATTCTTAAAATTCCCAACCTTCCCTTACAAATTGCTGCCCTGCCCTGGCTTTCCCGCCAGCAACTTTTGGCCAAAGAAGAAGACCTCAAATTAACCGCGGAAAAAACTCAGGAACTTCTCAAGGAAAAATTAAACCAAACCGTCAAAGAACTCATTATCAAATTATCTCCTGACACGCCGGCCGTGTTGTTAGCACACAGCGCCGTGGAAAGCGCCCAGTATGGCGCGGAAAGAAATATCACGGTAGGTAGTGATATTCCCTTGGGTCTGGAGCTTTTAGTTCATTCGCCTTTTTCTTATATTGGCTTGGGGCATATCCACAAACATCAGGTGTTAAAAGAGAAACCACCCATTGTTTATTCCGGCTCCATTGAAAGAATTGATTTTAGCGAAGAAAAAGAGGATAAGGGTTTCGTCGTGGTGGAGATTGAAAAAAACGCGCCAGCGCGTTGGCAATTTATCAAGGTACCGGCCCGTTCCTTCAAAACCATTACAGTCAAAGTCGGCGAACAAGATATTGACCCTACCGCGACGGTCGTGGGCCGAGTACAACAGGAAAATATCGCCGAAACCGTGGTGCGGCTGATTATTCATACACCCCTAAGCAAAGTGGGAGAAATCCGCGAAACCCCGATTCGCGAATCATTATCAGACGCTTTTTTTATTGCCTCAATCAACAAGGAGGTGGAAAACAAAGAAGAGGTAAAAACCATCGAGGTCTTTTCCGACAATTTAATGGAAAAAACCACAACTGACTGGGTCAGAGAATACCTTAAATTAAAATCCAAAAGCCCCCGGGAAACTGAAAAATTGATGAAAATCACCGAGGACTTACTGGAAAGCAATCAATTTAATGACTAATTTTCTAATAAAATGATTCCTCTTCGTCTTTCACTTAAAAACTTTATGTCTTACCGCGGGCCCGTTGCTTTGGATTTCGGGCTTTTTGATTTGGCGGTCTTAACCGGACCAAACGGGGCAGGGAAATCCACGCTTTTGGAAGCCATTACCTGGGCGCTTTGGAACCAGTCCCGGGCGCGCTCGGCGGATGATTTAGTCGCGCAGGGCGAGACATCTTCTTGGGTAGAGTTCGTGTTTGAAATGGAAGGCAGTATTTTCCGGGTTTTGCGCCGCCGTGATAAAAAAGGCAAAACCGCTTCTTCGGTTTTAGAACTACAGACGCAAGTAAATCAAAAAAAAGAACCTTCCGAACTTAAAAGATGGGAAAGTTTAACCGAAGGCACTTTGGAACAAACCCAATTAAAGATTGAAAAATTACTGCGTCTTTCCTACCAGACCTTTGTCAACTCTTCCTATCTGCGTCAGGGGCATGCGGATGAGTTTACCATTAAAAGACCAGTGGAAAGAAAAGCCGTACTTTCCGATATTTTGGGTCTTTCCATTTATCAAAAATTGGAAGAAAAAGCCAAGGAGAAAAGAAAAATTCTTGTTGAAAAAGTCCTGCCTTTGGAGATGGAAGAAAAAAGAATTAAAGAGGAATTAACCCAAAAAGAAGAGGCAAAAAAAGCCCAAAAAGAACTGGCAAAAAATGTCCTGGATGTTGGTTTACTGCTCAAAAAAATGGAAGAAGAGGCCTTAAAATGGCAGGAAAAAAGAAAAGAAAAAGAACTTTTGGAGCAGAAAATCGGGTTGGAACGGCAGCGGTTTTTACAGATTGCCGGGGAATTAAAAGAACTGCTGGCGGAAAAAAGGGAAATCGCCCAGACAAAGGAAATTCTCGGGAAAATTTTAGCCGACAAAGAAAAAATTATTGAAAAATACGCGGCTTTCCAAAGAATTAAAAAAAATTTGGAAGAAGAAACCAATAAACTGCTTTCACTGTCTTCCTTGAAACAAAAATTAGCCGGCTTTTTGGTCATTGAGGAAAAAATGGTCAGCGATATCAATAAAATTGCCGACAAGGGTACTTGCCCCACCTGCCACCGCGCGTTAACTCACCAGACGGCCGACGCGTTAGTAAGGGAATTAAAAAAACACTTTGAAGAAGAGTACGGCGAGCACATTAAGGAGTTAAAGACCAAAATCACTGCCCTCAATTTTCAAGAAGAAAAATATCAAGAATTAAAAGTCCAAATCGAAGAGCAAAGAGAAATTGAAAAAATTCAACAAAAATTAGTGTTAGCGGAAAAAGAATTAGAAGGTCAGCAAAAACGGCTCCTTACGATTACTAAAGCCACGACCGTCTTGTTAGAAGAAAAAAACAAAATTGAAAAAAGCGGCAAAGAATTAAAAGCCAAATTAGAAAAAATCGGCGTGCTTTCTTTAGTGGAAGAAAAAGCAAAAGAACTGGCGGAAAAAAGAAAAATCCAGGAAGAAAAGTTAGCCGAACTGGGGAAATTAACCGAGCGGTTAAACTATTTTCAGAAATTAGAAGAGAGAGCCCGGGAATTAACCAAGGAATTAAAAGAAACTTTGGAGGGTCTTGCTCTTCTGGAACAATTGGTCCTGGCTTTTTCCCAAAACGGCGTGCCCGCGCTTATTATTGAAAAAACCCTGCCGGTTTTAGAGGAGGAGACCAATTTCCTGCTGGAAAAAATAAGCACTGGCCGATTTAAGGTGGCATTTCAAACCAAGAGAGCCAGAAAAAGCGGGGAGGGCGAGATTGAAACCTTAGACATTGTCATTTCCGATGAAAAAGGGGAGAGACCCTATGAAATGTTTTCCGGCGGCGAGGCGTTTCGGATTAACTTTGCCATTCGGGTGGCGCTTTCCAAACTTTTGGCTGGCCGCGCGGGGGTAAAATTAAAATTTTTGGTTGTGGACGAAGGGTTTGGCAGTTTGGACAGTGCAGGGCAGGAAGATATTATTGCGGCCATCAATGCCATTAAAGAGGACTTTGCCAAGACCTTGGTGATTACCCACATTCCGGAATTCAAAGATGTTTTCCAAGTTCAAATATTAGTGAGTAAGGATGAAGAGGGGAGTCATTTGGAAGTGGTGGGGTAGGGAAGGGGGTGCTAAAAGGTTGCGAAGGATTGCGAGAAATTGCCAAAGATTACAAAGAGTTGCCAATGGTTACAAAGGGTTGCCAATAAAATTTTTAACAGGCCACATCCGTATTTCCACATCCGATGTGGAACATCCGATGTGGACATTAGATGTGGAGATGTGTAATGTGTTTTGGGTGATGTGGAGAGACGTTGTCACGATGTCGGCGCCCCGAGCGAAGTCGAGGGGCTTGACAAATTTTATAATCTTGATAAAATTAAGATAGTGGGTAGCTTGTCGTCTA
>CAZKOU010000048.1:0-3700 GCA_964554505.1 uncultured Candidatus Saccharibacteria bacterium | reverse complement strand
TATTTGTCCAAAATATTATCTGCTATAAAATTCTACAATTAAATTTTCGTCAATTTCGGCCGGGGCGTCTTCTCTGCTTGGCAACTTTACCACCTCGGCTTCAAACAAGGATTTGACTGATTTAAGCCACCCGGGCGCCTCCCTTTTGTCTTCCGAGGATTTCTGGCCCTTTGTTGGTTCGCTCATTTTCTTTTTGATTATTTCCGGTTTGTCAACCTTTATTTTATCACCAATCCCAACTAAAAGGGAAGGGCTTTTGGCTTTTTTGTCATTCAATTTAATATGGCCGTGAGAAACCAATTGACGGGCCTCTGGACGCGAATTTGCCCAGGAAAGACGATAAACCGCATTGTCTATGCGGCGTTCTAAAAGTTCCAGCAGTTTCTCACCTTTTTGAGCCGATTTGCTGGCTTGCTTAAAAAAACGGCTGAACTGGCGCTCTCTTAAACCATAAATTTCTTTGGCCAATTGCTTGGCGCGCAGTTGTTCGCCATATTGAGAGAGAAAACCTTTGGGTCGGGATGATTTTGGTCTGGCCATATTTTCCTTACACTCTCCTTGGTCTTTTGGGGCGGGGGCCGTTGTGGGGGGTGGGAGTAATATCTTTAATGCCTAAAACCATCACTCCAGAGCCGCCAATGGCGCGCAGAGCCGCTTCCCGGCCCATACCCACGCCGGAAACAAAAATAGCGGCTTTTTCCAAACCCTGCCCCTTGGCTTGCTGCAGTGCGGCCCGAGCCACACTGGTGGCGGCAAAAGGCGTAGATTTTTTGGTGCCTTTAAAACCCTCGGTGCCCGCGGTTTTAGTCACTAACACCCGGCCGGCCATATCGGTTACAGTAACAATAGTATTATTAAAACTGGAGTTAATATAAACTCTGCCCTCGGGCACGGGTTGTTTGATTTTTGGTTTTTTTGATTTCGTCTTTGGCATTCGGTTATTGGTTATCAGTTATTGGTTATTGGTTGTGACAGCGCATTAGGTTTTTTCCGCAGATTTCTTGCGGCCCGAACCCACGGTCACTCTTTTGCCTCTTTTGGTGCGGGCATTGGTCCGTGTATGCTGACCGCGCACAGGCAAATTTTTGGCGTGCCGCTGACCTCGATAGGCGCTTATTTCCTTAAGCCGGCGAATGTTTTGGGAGACCTCCAGCCGCAAATCACCTTCCACCTTAAAATTTCTCTCAATAATCTCGCGTAAGCGCTCTAATTCCTCGTTTTTGAGTTGGCTGATTTTGGTTAAGGGGTCTAAATTGGCCATTTGAGCGATTTTAATGGCTAAGGGTCGGCCCACGCCATACAGATAAGAAAGCCCAATTTCCAAATTTTTATTGTCAGCGATATTGACGCCTAAAAATCTTATCATTTTAACCCTGACGCTGTTTATGGCGGCGGCTGGCTTTGCAATACACAAAAATCCTGCCCCTTCTTCTGATAATCTGGCAAGAATCACACCGTTTTTTGACTGAAGGTCTAACCTGCATATATTTTACACGAATATATTAATTTCTAATATCTAATTGACCTAATTGACCTAATCAATGACTAATGCCTAAATGTCTAATGTCTAATGAATTTCTTAATGTCTTAATTTTTAAACATTAAGGCCTTAAAACATTTATTAGAAATTAGTCAAGCTCATATTCGTAAGAAATTAGAAATTTATGGGTGACTTGTGTCCTCTTAAAGCCGTCTGACAATGCGGCCGCGGGTTAAATCGTAAGGAGAGACCTCTACTAAAACACGGTCTTTAGGCAAAACGCGGATATGATGCAAACGCATTTTGCCGGAAAGCCGAGCCAAAACCAAAAGCTCATTTGAAGTTTTGACCCGAAACATAACATCGGGTAAGGCCTCCACCACCTCCCCTTCTAAAGTTAATTTATCCGATTTAACCATCTAAAACCATTAAACCCCATAGAAATAATTTTGTCAACATCTAAGGCACTTGACAGTCAATATGGAGGGGAGCACAATATAAATGGAGGCAAAATGGCGAAAAAGGAATTTACCGCCACTGAAGTAATGGTTTTACAGGAACAACTTCAGGATGGGATTAAGGTTATTGGGGAACAGCATTCTGAAATTCAAAAAAATATCTCAAATATCAATGACCATTTAGAAACGATTGATAATCGCTTAGAAACAATTGATGACCATTTAGAAACGATTGATGGTCGTTTAGAAAAAATTGATGACCGTTTAGAAACAATTGATGAGAATATTGAACTAATTAAATTTTCTCTGCATCAAAAAGCCGACCGGGTAGAATTGGAATCATTGGAAAAAAGAGTTATTGCTTTGGAGAAAAAATTTGCGTAGATGAAAGACATTAAAAGTGGCGTTCCGCTGATGAGGCGAAACGCCGGTGCTCGAGGAGGCCGGACGGGCTATGCCCGTCAGAACCTTTAGAAAGGGTAACTGGGGTCGAATTTTGCGCCCTCCAAGTCAAAGAGTTGTTGGGCCGCATCGTTCACGGGATTAACATAGATGAGGTCGGTTTCGAATTCGAAGGTGTGACCCCGAGCCATCCCCGTCACAAGATACCTACCTCCTTCTACTTTACGAGCTGACCAATGACCAGGACCAGCGCGAGCTTCTTCAAATGTTGCCACAAGCCCACCTATCTGCAGTGTCTTTTTTTCAAAATCATACCGTTGTGTGAGCCAAACTATAGTGGCTTCGCGTGGACCATTTTCGTCCGTGATGTGAATGGTATGACTCTTGACTCTGACGAGGGCCTCGGCATTGGCCTTTTGGTCCTTGATTGCAACACGTCCCCAAACAAGCCAAACCAAGACACCGATGGCGATGAGAACCCCGACCATCCGGACTTCCTGTCTCGTTCCTACTGGGAGATTGAATCCACCCAGGCCTAGTGTAACTACATTGTTATTCATCACATTTTCACCTCCCTTTTTCCTGAAGTACTTCTACCAACCCTTGATTGGCCGGAGAGGATACCAATCGATTGAACGCTCTCGATTGGGATTAAGTTTTGTCTCGTAGTAACGGGTAGTTAAAAGTTCACCATCCAACCATATCTCAATCTTGTTCCTCCCCCTTGAAAATCCCGGAATGCCCAGAACATTCGGGGCAAATGCAAGATGGTAAGTTTTTTGACCAGCAGGAATTGTTATTGGAACATCCTCCATATCCACCCATCGATGCCACTGGTCTTTATAGTTTTCCCAATAGCACCTAGGAATCATCTTGTGAGATGACGAAGGATTGATATGGTTAATTTCGATTTGAAAGGCAAATCCTCTCCCTGCATAGAGAAAATCCTGGGGAATAGTTTCTACCATTCTAGGACCCGGGTCTCCGTATGTATAGCAAAGATCGACTCGAGCCGAGGGACCAAAAATTCTCTCTACCGCGGATTTAGGTGTTATAGAAGAAGGTTTATTGGTTGTAATATCTTTTTTTGGCAATGGCTTCTTAGGGGCTTTCGCTTTTAAAGAAACCATTCTTTCCTGTCTAGTTGACTGGAAGGAAGGGACCTTCTGGCTCTTGCACGAGTAAATAATAACTACTCCGGCAATCAGAAGGGTTGCCAAAACCACCAACAAAACGTTTCTTCCTGTTCGCATTCTTCATCACTTCTCCTTTGTCGGGGTGCGCCCCCTTTTGATTTTATGATAATAAAACAAAGAAAAGAAAGCAATAGAAAAAGCCCGCGCCGTCCCGGGTAGAAGGA
>CAZKOU010000047.1:0-3963 GCA_964554505.1 uncultured Candidatus Saccharibacteria bacterium | reverse complement strand
TAAGTTTCTGGCCGCCCCTTGATTAATGGCAAAAACCAAGGCCGCTTTTCTGCCCAAAAAACCCAGAAAAAAACGTATCAAAGGCGCCAGCAAACCAAACCTTTCTTTTACGGGACGGTTTTCCCATTCGGCAAAGAAAAAAGGAATCCTTAAAAAACGGCTGATAAAATAAATCGCAAACGCCAAAAGCAACTGTTTTTTAGAACCAAAAGGGTCGGTGCCTTGAATCAAAGCGGGCTTGACTTCTTTTATTTTTCGCCATAAATCCCCCAGACCATCAAATTTAATGGCGCCTTGTAATTCCTCTTCGGTCAAGTCGCCGTAGGGTGCTTCCAAATAAAAATGAACGGGCCGAAACTTTTGAAAATACTTTATGGGCGCCTGGTTATCGCGCCGGATGGACTGGGTTAAAATGGCTAAAACGGGTTTATTCATGGTTTTGAGAAAAATTAAGAATCTCTGAAACGTTGTATTTAAAATTGCCTTTTTCATTTTCCCTTTGGTCTTTTATTCTTCTGGACATAATTTGCGGCAGGAACAAAATTGCCCACAAAAATCCACTTAAAAAATACAAGTCAAACCTTACAACAGAACGGACAAAATAAAAAGGCAGCCAAAAAAGATGAAGCAAAAACATTTTTATGCCTTCAATGTGCCTCCAGGTAAATAAAATAAAATTGCGCTGACCAACTGTTTTGCGAAAAAACTTTGAGAACTCTAAGGTCACAGTTGACTGGTGATTATGTAAAACCCGGCTTTTGGGGTCAACTAATGTCTTCCATCCCCTTTTCCAAGCGCGCATTGAAATGTCGGCGTCTTCAAAGTAAAATGGCGAAAAAATTTCATCCAGTCCGTTAAGTTGCAAAAATTTTTCGCGATTAAAGGCAGCCGCCCCGCCAGAGGCATAAAAACTATATAACAATTGTGAACCGGGCTTGGTATTTTTAAAAATACTCTCATGCTTTAAAAATCCATGAATAAACCGGCCAGCGGCTCCTCCTCCCAAAAAGGAATCTTCTTCCTCCACCACCTCTTGCAGACAGGAGACGGCAAATATCTCCCCCTTTCTGCTTTCCGAAAAATGAGACAGAAGCGGCTTCAAAAAATTCTTTTGGGGAACAATGTCGTTGTTTAATAACACTAATATCTCACCTTCTGCCCGACTAACAGCCGCATTGATCGCCTTGCCGAATCCAGAATTTTTCTTTAAAACAACAATTCTGATATCGGGAAAATCTTTTCTTAAAAAATCCACGCTTGTGTCCCTGCTGCCATCATCAACAACAATTACTTCGCACTCAAAGCCCGATGTCAAGGCCGCTTTTTTGACTCTGGGTAAATTCTTTTCCAATAAAACCCGACCATTATAATTAGGAATGATTATGGAGAATTTTTTCATAAACCTCCACAGTTTTTTGGGCGGTTTTTTCCCAAGAAAAAAGTTTAACTTGTTTTAAGCCCTCGCTAATCAATGTCTGGCGAAGAAAAGAGCGGTTCAATGCTTCTAAAATGTTTTTTACCCACCCTTCTTCATTATGCGGGGAGAGCAAAATCCCGGCCTTGCCCACTACCTCGGGCATTGAAGAAACATCAGAAGAAATAAGCGGGCAGGAAGAACGCATTGCCTCTAAAAGGGGCAAACCGACTCCTTCGTATAAGGAAGGAAAGACAAACAAAATCGCACCGCGATAAAGAGCGGGTTTGTCTTGGTCCGGAATATAGCCCGTAAAAATAACCTTATCTTTTAACCCCAAATCCTCAATCAATTGAAATAAATTTTCAAAGTACCATCCCTTCTTGCCGGTAATCACTAATTGCAAGTCCGGCTTTTTAGCCGCCACCGCGGCAAAGACCCTAACCAAAAACTCCAAGTTTTTGCGCGGGCTGATAGTCCCAACATGCAGAAGGTAAGGATGGGTAATTTGATACTTCTTTTTTATTTCTAAAACATCGGATAATTTTGCCTCCCTCTCAAATATCTCGTCCACCGCCAAAGGGATAACTGTAATTTTCTCGTCCGGAATTTTTAAGAAATTTTTTAAGTCCTTTTTGGTATGCTTGGAAACCGCGATGATATGGTCAGCAAAACGGTAAGTAAAAGGCATCCAGCGGCCAAAATACTGCTGCGACCAAAAAGGAATATCCTTGCCGTAAAATACAGCGATTAAATCGTGCACCGTACAAACCACTTTCCCGGGATAAAAAACCGGCGCGGAAAAAGCCGGCTGGTGTAGGATATTCACTTTATTTTTAAATGATTGCCGGGGCAAAACTACCTGGTCCCACCAAAAACGTCGGGGCGCGGAAAAATCTTTTTCGGTCTGGGGCGCGAAAAGAAAGTATTGATGCATGGGGCTTTCTTTTCTTAAATTTTTGACCAAATTGGAAACATAAAAACCAAATCCCGTTTTATTGCCTAAAGTGGTCTGCACATCAATGCCAATTTTCATCGTCCCAATGCCTCTTTAATGGTTTGTTTGGTAATCGCGCCGGTTAAGTTAGTCATCAAAAAATAAATTGTTCCGCCCAAGGCAATAACCAAAAAAAGGTTAAGATGGCGCATCCAGAAAAGTATGAAGGCCAAGAGCGCGGCCGCGGGTAAAATTTTTAACCAATAACCCAAGTTAGGCAAAAAACCAAGATATTTTTTGACCAGAATTATGTCCATTATTAAAATGATTATTTCTGTTAAAAATGTAATGACCGCAGCGGCTAAATAGGAGTAATGGGGAATAAAAAGCAGATTAAGGACAATATTTACCAGCACAGCAATGGTATTGGGCCAAATTAAAACCCTTTGTAGGCCAGCGGCGATTAAAAGTGGAGGAAAAAGATTGGTTAAAAAGAAAAGGAAGACGGAAAAGGAAAGAACCTGTAAAACCAAAATGCCGGTTATGGGCACTTTGAAAATTTCAATTGTGGAAGTTGTGACAAAGTCACTGCCCGCCACTAAGGCGATAATGGGTCCGGACAGAAAAAGAATACCCAGCGAAACCGGAAAAGCCATTAAGGAAAGAAAATTAAAAGAACGCTGCATCGCGCTTTTCAGGCGAGAATCATTTTCGTGAAGATAACGGGTGATAATGGGAAAAACATTGCCCATAAAGATAGAAGGCACCACCACCAAGATATCAAAAATCTTATAGGGAGCGCCGTAAATGCCCACATCAATATCTCCCTTAAGCAGGGAAAGGATGACCGTATCAATCCGAAAATAAATCGTGGAAAGAATAAAAACCAAGCCCATGGGAATGGCTTCCCGGATAAGACGACGACAAAGCGTCCAGTCAAGCATGGGGCGGATTTTAATGAAAGAACGGCTCAATGCCAAGGAAATTAACAGGTTAATGAGGTTGCCGGCAAAATAAGCGGCAAGAAGTAAAGTTAAGCCCGCGTTTAATTTTATGCCTGCCAGAATCAAGATTAAAATCAATAAACGCCCCGCCAAATCCCCTAAAACGGCTTTTTCCATTCTTAAATGGGCTTGGAAAATACCGACTAAAGTAGAATTCAGGGTGAGTAAAAACATCGCCGAGGAAATAATAGCTATCCCCCACTTGACGTTGGGCGGGTAGGGCAAAAATACGGCGATGAAAATGGCTAAGAGGTAAATAAATAAGCCAAAAATAGTACGCCAAGTTAAGATATTAGAGACAATTTTTGAAGAATCTTCATCTTTTTTGGCCATTTCGCGCACCAAAATAGTCATAATGCCAAAATCCGCCAGCACGCCAAAAGTCAGCACATAGGCAAAAATGGTGGTGTATTGACCAAAAATAGCCACGCCAAGATAGCGCGTTAAAGCCGCAATAGTGAAAACAGAAATAATGGTATTTAAAACCCGCCCGGCCATTAAAACCGCGGTGTTAAAAGCCACGCGCGAAGTAGTAGACATATAATTGTTTTGTGTCTTGTGAGAGGTGAGATGAGAAAAAATTAAATGGCGCGCTCGGCAGGATTTGA
>CAZKOU010000046.1:0-4080 GCA_964554505.1 uncultured Candidatus Saccharibacteria bacterium | reverse complement strand
ACTGACAACGCGGCCATGATTGCCGCGGCCGCGATTTACCATTTTTTCTTGGAAAAAGGGGTTAGAAACTGGTATGATGTAAGGGCAGACGCAAATATGCGTCTGAAAAATTCCTGAATTACTTAATTACTCAATTTCCAATTAATTCCTAAAATTATGAACGGATTATCACCGACCTACAACCCCAAACAAGTTGAAGACAAAATTTATAAATTTTGGGAAAAAGGCAATTTTTTTAAGCCCAAAATTGAGCCGAAGAAAAAACCCCGCCGGGGCAGAGCCCCTCTGGGGCGGCGCCCCTTTGTCATCGCCCTGCCGCCTCCCAATGTCACCGGTTCTTTGCACCTAGGTCACGCCTTAAACGCCGCGGCGCAGGATATTTTAATCCGCCGCTCCCGCATGCAAGGCGTTCCCACTCTTTGGCTCCCGGGCACTGACCATGCCGGCATTGCCACCCAAAATGTGGTGGAAAAGGACTTAAAAAAAGAAGGCAAAACCCGCTTTGACTTGGGCCGGGAAAAATTTGAAAAAAGGGTCTGGCAGTGGGTGGATAAGTATGGCGATGAAATTATCAATCAATTAAAAAAATTGGGCTGTTCCGCGGATTGGTCGCGCCAGCGATTTACCTTGGACCCTGCTTACACCACGACCGTGGAACGAGTATTCAAGCACTATTTTGACAAGGGCTGGATTTACCAAGGCGAACGGGTCATTAATTGGTGCCTAAGATGCCAAACCGCGCTTTCGGATTTGGAATTGGAGCATAAAAAAATCAAAGCCAAACTTTACTATCTTAAATACCCGTTCTTAAAAAAGCCAGCCGATTTCATTATGGTGGCCACCACGAGACCCGAAACAATGTTGGGCGATGTGGCCGTGGCAATTAATCCCAAAGACAAACGCTACCAAAAACTGATTGGCAAAAAAGCGATTCTGCCCTTAGCGGGCCGGGAGATTCCCATTATTAAAGACGAGGCAGTGGACCCCGGTTTTGGCACGGGCGCGGTCAAAGTCACGCCCGCGCACGACAGCGTGGATTTTGAAATCTCGGAAAGACACAATCTTTCACCCCTTAAAATTATGGATGAAGAAGGTAAAATAATTGCTCCTGCGCCCCAAAAATATCAAGGGTTAAAACGATTAGCCGCCCGAAAAATAATTTTAGAGGATTTGGAAAAAGACGGGTTTTTGGAAAAAGTTGAGGATTATCAGACGTCAATTCCGCACTGCTCCCGCTGCGATGCAGCCATCGAACCCCTACTCTCCAAACAGTGGTTTTTGAAAATGGCAGAATTAAAAAAACCAGCGGTTTTAGTAGTCAAAAAAGGCAAAATTAAATTCGTGCCCAAAAATTTCACCAAGGTCTATTTGGATTGGATGAAAAATTTGAAGGACTGGAATATCTCGCGGCAAATCTGGTGGGGACACCGGTTGCCGGTTTGGCAACAACAAACAACAAACAACAGATCTCGCGAAGCGAGATCTGGCTCCGCCAGACAACAAACAACTAAATACTATATTGGAGATAATCCGCCGAAAGGATACAAGCAGGTTAATGATGTTTTGGATACTTGGTTTTCTTCGGCGCTGTGGCCCTTTGCAGCTTTGGGCTGGCGAGCGCAAAGCGAAAAGCGAAAAGCGAAAAGCGAAAAACTTTCGGACTATGATTATTTCTTTCCAACCACGGTTTTATCCACGGCGCGGGATATTATTTTTCTTTGGGTAGCCCGGATGATTTTCTCCTCGCTGGAACTGACCGGTAAAATTCCCTTCAGCACGGTCTATATTCATCCCTTGGTTTTGAATATCAAGGGCCAGAGAATGAGCAAGTCATTGGGCACGGGCATTGACCCCTTGGAATTGATTGAAAAATACGGGGCAGATGCCACGCGTTTTGGCTTGATGTACCAAAACACCGGCAACCAAGATATGCGCTTTGCCGAAGAGCATGTGGTCGCGGGCCGCAACTTTGCCAATAAAATCTGGAATATCTCAAGATTTGTTTTAATAAATCTGGAAAATCCAAAGCCCTCCGATGCTTCCAATGGGAGTCCGACCAAAGCGTCGGACAAAATCCAAAATCTCCCGCGAAGCGGGATCTCGCTTCGCGAGACAAACCTTAAAACAAAAGCGGATAAAAAAATTCTCCAGCAACTTCAAGAAACCATAAAATCAGTCAATCGCGATTTAGATGGTTTTAAGTTTGGCCAAGCCGCGCACACCCTTTACGACTTCACTTGGCATAAATTGGCGGATGTTTATTTAGAAAAATCCAAAGAGCAGTTAAATGAACCAGCGCTTAGGCCGTCGACCCAGCAAAATTTACTTTATATCCTCGCTTCTTTGCTTTCCTTACTGCACCCTTTTGTGCCTTTTGTGACCGAAGAAATCTGGGCTAAACTGCCGCTTAAAGATAAAAAGTCGCTGATTGTCTCGGGATGGCCAAGAGAGTAAAGTAAAAACTAAAAACGAAAAGTGAAAAACCACAACGAAAAATTAAAAAGTTTTTAGATTTTATTTTAGAAAAAATGCGCAAGTCATTTCTCCAATCCCGTGAATGGGAACAATTTCAAAAAGCATTGGGGCGTAAAACGTTTTGGATTGAGGGCATTTTGGTTATCAAGTTCCCCCTGCACTTGGGCTATTCTTATCTTTACAGCCCGCGCGCCGAGGCGTCTAAAAAATTCTTCATCGCGGCAAAAAAAATCGCCCGACAGGAAAACGCCATCTTTCTTCGTATTGACCCAGTTTCACATTTCACATTTCACATTTCACGTTTCCGGCGCGCCACGCCGCTACAGCCCAAACAAACCATTTTACTCAACCTGCGACCGTCGGTTAAGGAAATCTTGGCGCAGATGAAGCCCAAGTGGCGCTATAATATCCGCTTGGCCCTGCGCCATAAAATCAAAATCATCAAATCAACCGAGCCCAAAGACATTGAAAAATTTTGGCCATTGGCGCTTTTAACCGCCAAACGCGACCGCTTCCGCTACCACCCCAAAACATATTACGTCAAGATGTTAGAAGTTTTGGGCCGAAAAAAAATGGCAAAATTATATCTGGCGGAATACCAAGGCAAAATTATCGCGGCAAACATCTTTCTTTTTACTAAAGAGACGGCCGTCTATTTACACGGCGCCTCTTTGGGCGAGCACCGGAATTTAATGGCGCCGCATTTTTTACAGTGGAAAGCCATTTTGGAAGCCAAAAGGAAAGGGTGTCAGTGGTTTGATTTTTGGGGCATTGACGAGGCAAAATGGCCGGGAATTACCCGCTTCAAAATGGGCTTTGCGCCAGAAGGGAAAATCGTCAACTATCCGCCGGCTTTTATCAAGGTCTATCAGCCGTTTTGGTATGCGATTTATAGCATCTTTAAACGACTTAAGGCCTAAACATCCAACAAACAACCCCCAATGTTCAATCAAAATTCAACCTCCAACAACCAAAGGGGATTCGATCTCGTGGAAAGAACTGCTCTTATAGGAGAAAAAATCATTGATTTTTGTAAAAGTATTAAGTTAACGCCGATTACCTCCTCTTTAGTCAATCAATTAATTAGAGCCGGAGCCGGAATTGGAGCTAATTATTCAGAGGCAAGTGAGGCCAATTCAAAAAAGGATTTTAAAAATAAAATTGTGATTGCCAAAAAAGAAGCCAAAGAAACTATGCATTGGCTAAGAATGGTGGTCAGAGCTGCGCCCGAGAAAAAAGAAGGCGCCAGATCAATTTACAAAGAAGTACATGAATTGGTCTTGATTTTTTCAGCTATTATGAAAAAGTAATTTAATTGGAATTTGGAAGTTGATTATTGATTGGAAGTTGGATGTTGAAAATTGGAATTTTAAAAAGTAAGTATTTAATCATTTATGCCTTTTTTGCAATCGCCATCGTTTTGGCCACGGGTACATTTTTACTAAACAAACGGTCGTTGGTTAAGCAAAAACAAGCCGAACAAAGGCAGGCGGAGGTAAAAAAAGAGACCGAGGGCAAAGACCTAGCCGAGTTAATGGCAGAGGGTAAAAAACTTTTTGAGCAAAATAACGCCAAGAAAGCCGCGGTTTTTTTTGAAAAAGCGGC
>CAZKOU010000045.1:0-4129 GCA_964554505.1 uncultured Candidatus Saccharibacteria bacterium | reverse complement strand
GATTAGCCGGGAAGTTGGGCCTGAAGACCATGCGTGAAGACGGCTTGGAAAAAGTAAGACAGGGTTTGACAACCCTAAAGGAGGTGGAGAGAGTCACGTCGGGATAAATGATTAATGACTAAATTCTAATGACTAGTGAATTATTTAATGATTAAATGTTTAAAACATTAAGACATTAATTCATTCATTAGACATTAAGAAATTATACATTAAAAAATTTAGAGTTAGTTCTCTGTCACATGGGTCTAAATTGTTCTAATATATTAGTTGATGGAAATAAAGAAGTTAAAACTGATTAATTTTCGAAATTATACCGAGGAAGAGTTTGAGTTTACTAAAACAACGCTCGTGGCGGGAGTAAACGGCAGCGGTAAAACCAATCTTCTGGAGGCCATTTATATTCTTTCCACTACTAAATCGCCCCAAACCGCCAAAAATAGCGAACTTATTCGCCGCGGAGAGAATTTTGGTCTAATCAAAAGTCAAAATTTTTTGGGCGAGAGGGAAATTCTTTTGGAATTAACCATTTTTCCGACGCGCAAACAAGCCAAAGTGGGCGGGGTAAAAAAACGGCTTTTGGAATTCTTGGGCATTCAGCCCGCGGTTTGGTTTTCACCCCAATCCTTAGAGATTATTTTAGGCCCTCCTTCCGGGCGGCGGCGGTTTTTTGATTTATTGCTGGCGCAGACCTCCAAGTCCTATGCTTTCTGGCTGGCGGAATTAGCTAAAATTTTGGCGCAAAGAAACCGTTTACTCTGGCTGATTAAAGAAAGTAAAGAAAGCCCGGCAATGCTTAATCCCTGGAATCAAAAATTAGTTGAGGCCAGCGGACCCATTATGGAGGAAAGAAGAAACGCCAGCTATTTTTTAGCCGAAAAAATCGCCTCTTTTTACCAGCGCATTTCCAAAGAAACCGATTTGCTTTCTTTGGCTTATCTTCCTCAAGCCACGGTCGTGGACTTAGTAAAACAATTAGCGGAAAACCAGAGCCGCGAAATCGCCCAAGCCGCCACCCTGTTTGGCCCGCACCGCGACGAGTTTTTATTCACCTTAGGCGATTTTCGGTTGGGCAGTTTTGGCTCGCGCGGCGAGATTAGAAGCGCTGTGCTGGCTTTGAAATTAGCGGAAAAGGAATTTTTGGAAGAAAAGACCCATAAAACCCCGATTTTGCTTTGGGACGATGCTTTTTCAGAATTAGACCACCTGCGGCAATTCAAGGTCGCGGCTTTACTCTTAAACGGTCAGACCATTATCACCACCACAAGGGCAGAGTTAATTCCCCGGGAAATCCTTAAAGAGGCCGGGGCGTTAGATTTACAAAATGGAAAACTTAAAAGGAATATTGGAAAAGCGACTTAGGTCTCTGGGTGTTTTGGAGCCAGTGTTGGCAGAACGGGTTTGCGCGGCGGCGAATCAAGTCGCCAAGGGTCAGTTTCAGGCCAGTAAGTTTCGAGGCGGGGTTTTATCCGTCAAGGTGCCCAATTCTTCTTTTGCCCAGCAGGTCCAGCTTAGAGAGCGGTCGTGGCTTTTGCAAATCAACCAGAAATTAGGCCAGAATTTAGTCCAGAGGATTAAGCCGGTTTTGGAGGGTTTGGGGGATTAAATCTGGTTGTTTGGGCCTCTCTTTTGTCTTGCCCTGAACTGTCTCGAGGGGTTTCTCAATTTGAAAAATCACACTTTTATTTGTCCGGACGGTTTTGACCAAATGATAGGGCGAAGTAAAGACCTGGGTGACTATTGTATTGCTCTCTGGCCCTTTTTCTAAAACCGTGACCTCTAAAGAGTTTTTGGTTTCAATAATTTTGGTGATTTCCGTGGTATAGCCCCCTGTGCTCTTAAAACCCATAAAAATTGCCAAGACCATTTCTTTTTCCCAATCAATTTCCGGCCGGGCAAGGGAAGGGTTGTTTTCAATAATAGGGTGAATTTCGGCCCATAACTCCTCCCACTCTTTTTGTTTTTTGAGGACTTTTCGGGTGGGCACATTAACGCTGCTTTGAATGCCGCGGTCTAAAGTGGCAAAAGAGGCGTCTTTTTTGGTTTCTTTGGACTTCTGAAACATCCAAAACCCGCCCATAGTCAGGACGGCCCAAAGGAGAATCGCGGTTAGCAGTAAGAGGTATTTTTTAGACATTGGAAATTGAGTAATTAAGTAATTTAGGAATTTAGTAATTTTTGACTAATATCCCACATGTATCCACTCCCAAATTTTGGGATTAGGACAGATACCGGCAAAGGGCTGACCTTTTTGGCATCCTTGAGGCGGATTAAAACCATTGTAGACCTCTTTAATTTTAGGAATAACCCTTTCCACGTCTTCCTGGCGGGCAGTCAGCGCTTGGGTGGGGAGCAGAAAAGCCGCTTTTCTTTCTTTAACGGCCAAAAGACCATCAATTAATTTTTTAACTTTCCACTGCGCCGCAGCCATTAAACCGGCCCGATACTCCTCGTCCTTTAAGGCATTGAAAATACCCGGCTCGCCCGGTTCTTCCACTTCTAAAGGATAGCGTCCGTCAAAGTAGCGGCCGCCATATTTGGGATAATCAGCCGTGGCGCAGTACATTTCCACTCGGCGCACTCCAAAGAGCAGGTTATAGCCAGCCAGAGCCAGAGTTATCGGGTCGCCAGTGATGATAAATTGGACAAATAAAGAAGTAGTGCCCGGCGGCAGGGAGAGTGAGCGGTCCGCCTGCTGAAATTGTTTATTAAATATTTTAGCCGCAGCCAAAGCATAAACATTGGCCCGGACATTATTGTAATTTTTAGACGCCTCGGCGATTTGAGCCGCCTCGCCAGCCACTTTAGCGGCTTGGTAAGCGTTGTAAGCGGTTTTGTAAGCCCGATATGACTGATAAATCTCGCGCGCCAAGCCAAACTGCCCGCCGAACCATTGCTGGTCAAGCCAGTTAAAGATATAATTACCGGCCCATTGTTCGTAGGCGACTTTAAGATTAGACGGCATATTTTCTCCTTTGGCTAAATAATTGAAAAGCGCCTGGAAGGTGCCGGCTGGCAATTGTTGGCCAAAAAGTTGTTGGCCCAAGTTGGCGTCTAAGCGGCTAAACAAAGCGCTGCTTAGATTATTTAAGTCGTTTTCGTCAATCCGGCCGTCAGAAAGGGCAGTGTAAAGACGGTTGGATTCTTCGGCGGTTAGGCCCAACTGGGTTAATTGCTCCAAGGCGTAGCCGCGCAGATAATTAACTAAAAGCTGATTTCTTTGCTGGTCGGTTCCTTCCAGTAAGGCCTGGGCAAAGCCCTCCGGAAGCCGGGAGTCAATTTTTCTTAAGTGATAATCAATCAGCCGGTAATTGAAATTGCGCAACTGCCTTGAGCGAAACTGGCGCCGAGCGACTGTTGTGAATCTGGCCCGGGCCGCAGGGTCTTCTAAAAGAACGGCTCTCTCCGGCGAGTTTTCAATTTGCTGGTTAATAAAATCCCGCTCCGGGCTGGGCAGGGACAGGTCGTTGAAATTAGGGTCACCATAAATAGCCAAGCGCATTTCAAGGTAGGCGACTGATTGATTGTTGCCAAAGGCCTCTTTATTTTGTTCGGCAAAAGCCGCCAGACCAACCAAAGTCAGGCCTTGCCCCAAGCGGCCTTCTACAAAAGAATAGACGTCGCGGTCTTGGGGACTTAATGGGTTGGCGGCGTCATAAGGAAGGTGGGTGGCCTCGGCGATTTCGCGGGCTAAAACGTTTTTGACATTCTGGCTGAACTGGTCATTAAGATAAGCGCGGGTTAAAAGCCAAGAATCATCTTCGGAAAGCCCCAGCATCCTGCCCAATTTTTGGCCGCCCTGCTCGGCTAAAATTTTTATCTGCTCTTTTTCGTCCCGGGTAGCGACAATTCTTTCTGTGGTGCCAGCGTCCACTTTTAAGATATTATCAATGGTTAAACCAGCGCCGCGGGCCAAAAGGTTGTTTTTTAATTTAGTCCAGTCGCCTTGACGGATGGCTTGGTAAAGGTCGCTCCCTTTGATTTCATATTGTTCATCTAGCCCCAAAATTTGGTCAATATCCAAGTCCTTCAGAACGCTTTCTAAAACCATTTGGTCAGAGACCTTCAAGGCATAGTCGCGCAAAGAAATTTTACCCTCCAAAAGTTGCTGGGTAGTGCCGGCGGAAAGAGA
>CAZKOU010000044.1:1335-4157 GCA_964554505.1 uncultured Candidatus Saccharibacteria bacterium | reverse complement strand
TGGTAAAGTTGTTCTTTTAGGGAAGTTATTTCAGAAGCGGTTTTTTCATTTTTGTTTTTCTCTTTTTCAATTTTATGACAGCCGTGCATTATGGTGGTGTGGTCTTTACCGCCCAAAACCCGGCCAATTGAAGGATAAGAAAGCCCCAACTCTTCTCTTAAAAGATACATAATTATTTGGCGGGGATAGACAATTTCCTTGTGTCGCCGGGTATTAAGAGCGTCTTTTTCCGGTAAGTTAAAGAACTGGCAAACCATTTTAATCACCTTTTCAACAGAAAGGTTTTTGGTTACAGTGGTGGTTAAAATATTTTCTAAAGCCCCTTTAGCCACCTCCACAGAAAAATCCTGCTGATTTAACTCACAGTGGGCAATTAAGCGCGTCAGCGCGCCCTCTAGGTCTCGAATGTTTTTTTGGACATTTTGAGCCACAAAATCCAGCACTTCTTCGGGAATAACTTTATCTAATTCTTCGCACTTGTTGCGTAAAATAGCCACGCGCATTTCTAAATTGGGCGGTTGAATGTCTGCCACCATGCCCATGCCAAATCGCGAAGAAAGTCGCTCTTCCAAAGCCGGAATGGCTTTAGGGAGGCGGTCCGCGGTCATTACGATTTGGCGATTTTTTTGGTGTAAAGTGTTGAAGGTGTGAAAAAATTCCTGCTGGGTGCCTTCTTTTTGGGAAAGAAACTGGATGTCATCTACCAATAAAACATCAATGTCGCGGTAGTTTTTTTTAAATTCGTTCATTTTGCCCTGGGAAATGGACTGGACAAATTCATTCGTAAATAATTCGGCCGAAACATAAAGAATTTTTAGTTTAGGGAGGAAGAGGTGGATTTTATGGCCAATAGCTTGAGCCAAATGGGTTTTGCCCAAGCCCACGCCGCCATAAATAAACAAGGGGTTGTGGGCTTGGCCGGGTTTTTCCGCCACAGCTTGGGCCGCGGCAAAAGCCAGCCGGTTGGAATTGCCGACCACAAAGTTATTAAAAGTGTAGCGCTGGTTCAAGGTTTTAACAGTTTCGCTTTCTAAGTCGGCGACAGCTGTTTTTTCATTATCCTTGGTTTCTTTAATTAGAGACGGCGGCTTGATGCTGGTAATCTTAAAAATCACTTCGCGTTCTTTTTCGGTGATTTTGGCTAAACTTTCTTTGATTTCCTTTAGGTATTTATCCTCCAGCCACTCTTTGGCAAATCCCGAGGGCACGCCCACCAAAACCGTGTTTTCGCCCATTTCTATAATAAAAGTATCCTTAAACCAAGTGCTGAAATTGGCTTCGGAAAGAATTACCCCCAAGTTTCCCAGAGCCGCCTGCCAGATTTCTTCTTTATTCATCTCGTCACTCCGTTCCTTAGTTTACAGCGAGCTGTTCGCTGCGAGCTGATGTAAACTTGTCGTCGCTTTGCTTCTTTAGATATAACAGAAATGCTTTTTCACAGGAAATTAACAAGTTTTCCACAACCATTGTAGCAGGAAACTTGGTTTTTAAAAAATAACAAGACCGTCCTTGCGACTAAGAGGGTTTATTGTTAAGATAAAAAGAAGATGCCCAAGAGAACATTTCAACCCCATAATAAAAGACGTCAGAAAACCCACGGCTTTCGTCAGAGAACAAAAGCAGGGGGTCAGGTTTTAAGGCGCCGGCGCCAAAAGGGCCGCCAAAGATTGGCGGTTTAGTTTTATGCTGCCCGGAAAATTTCGCCTGCTGGGCGAGAAAAACTTTAAAAGAGTTTACCAAAAAGGCCATACTTGGCAGGGTCGGTTTTTAAGGATTGCTTTTTTAAGGAAATTATCCTTGCCCCCGCGTTTTGGATTTGTGATTTCTGCCAAAGCCCTTTCAGCGGCTTCGGCCCGCAATCTGCTTAAAAGAAAATTAAGGCACCGGGTTGGGGATTATTTAAAAAAGAATTCCCCGCTCCCCCCTTTTGATGTGGTGGTAGGGGTCAGAAGAGGCATTAAAAAAGAACATTTCGGGCAAGCAGTTGAAGAATTAGAACAATGGTTAAAAAAATTTTTCTGGGTTTAATTTTGGTTTATCAGGCCTGGCGGCGGCTTTTTCGGCCTTTTTTTATTTGCCGCTTTGAGCCCTCCTGCTCCGAATATGCTTATCAGGCCATTTTGAAAAAAGGCGCTTTTTTAGGGTTTTGGCAAGGCCTTAAAAGAATTCTGCGCTGTCATCCTTGGTCACGGGGCGGTTTTGACCCGGCGGGGTAAAAATTCCAATACTCACGAATACGAGTCCTGTTCAAGCTGATTTATGCTTGGATGTTGAAATTTAGGACTTGATTGGATGTTGATGCTTGTGGCCTGGAGGTTATTTAGAAAAGTTCATATTCGTAAAAATTAGACACTTAGGCGTTTGTGTGGTTAACCATGAATATTATCCGCTTGCTGCTTTATCAACCCCTCTACAACCTGCTTATTTTTTTGATTTGGCTTATTCCGGGTCACTCTTTGGTCTGGGCGATTGTTTTGCTTACTTTTCTGATTCGTTTGGCGCTTTATCCTTCTTTCAAAAAAACCATTGAGCATCAAAAAAAGATTGGTTTGCTAAAGCCGCACTTAGACCAGATTAAACAAGACCATCAGGGCGACCAAAAACTGCAGGCAGAAAAAACTATGGAACTTTACCGCCAGCACGGGGTTTCGCCTTTTTCCGCCTGCCTACCCCAACTGATTCAACTGCCCATTTTAATTGTGCTTTACTATGTGCTCATTGCCGGGGTTAAAGAAATCCAGCCGGCTTTACTTTATTCTTTTACCCCGCGCCCCGATACCTTAAGTCACCTCTTTTTTGGCTTGGATTTAACCGCGCGGGAC
>CAZKOU010000044.1:0-1235 GCA_964554505.1 uncultured Candidatus Saccharibacteria bacterium | reverse complement strand
AAAAGAAAAAAAAGATGGCGTGGAGATTACAGTGAGGGAGAAGTAGGTTGACATACAAATGTGTGTCAGATAGAATAAATATAGAGGTAATATGGACAACAATATCGTTTCGGCGCGCCAAATCCAACGCCAGTATCGGAAGTTAATTGATGAGGTAAAGAGAACAAAGAAGCCCGTTTATCTTGGCAGCCGTTCCCGGCCCGAGGCAGTTTTACTGGACGCGGATGTTTTTGAGGAACTTTGGAAAAAAAGAAGAAGCCAGATAAAAACTTGGCAGGAGGTTAAAAAAACCTTGAACTGGATTAAAGAAGGCGGCAAGCAAGACGTGAACCTTGCCCAATTTATTTATGCTGACCGTAAATCTCGCTGAAAATTTCACTAATTTTTCAAAATTAGTAATTGATGCCTCGGTGGCCATAAAGTGGTTTAGTCCGGAAATTGACCAAGATAAGGCAGTATTGGTTTTGGAAAGGGTTTATCAAAACAAATTAACCCTTGCCGCGCCCAACCTTTTAATTTATGAAATTGGCAATGCGTTGTGGAAAGGTAAAAAATTAGACGAAAAAAGAATTTTGGCCGCCCTGGATTCACTATATTTCCCCTCCTTTAACCTTGCCCCACTTGATATAGGATCGATTAAATTGGCCATATCGTTTATGACGCGTTACGATATTACTTTTTATGATGCTGCTTATGCTGGTTTGGCTTATGAGATGGGGTGTCCCCTGCTCACCGCCAACCCGAAACATTTTCAAAAAATTAGCGAAATTGTGGTAATAGAATTAAAAGAGATTTAAAGGGCGGGGTGCCGGAGTGGTTTAACGGGCTGGTCTCGAAAACCATGCGTCCCGCAAGGGGCACAGAGGTTCAAATCCTCTCCCCGCCGCCATTCGACTTCCTGTCCGCCTTCGGCGGAGCAGGAGCGCTCATGGCCTTTGGCCATCAGTCCTGAGTGAAATCGAAGGGCTCATGGTCTTTGACCAAGAATATTCTTGAGTGAGTAGGCGAGCAGGAAGTCGAATGTTCTGAACGAGCGTAGCGAGTCGAAGGACAGTTGGGAAATGTCTTTGTTGGCTCGCCCGATGCATCGGGGCTCGTCAGCCGATTTTCGGGGAAACTTTCCTTCGACTTCGCTCGGGATGGTGAGCCAGTCGAACCACAACCCGTTTTGAATGAAGTCAAGGCCAAAAGCGGGCTTTTCTAAATCTTTATGAAATACTTTATCTACACAAGAA
>CAZKOU010000043.1:0-4208 GCA_964554505.1 uncultured Candidatus Saccharibacteria bacterium | reverse complement strand
TGCTTTTCCCTTTCCGGTGTTGTAAAACAAATTCCCATGATAAGAAGCCACTTTAATACCGCCTTCTTGCATCCCCTTGGCGCCAACTTGCTCCAAAAGATAGCCGGCCGGCACCTTGCCAAACATTACTTTTTTGGGGTCTATTTTTGAAAGGAGCGCCTCGCGCGTTTGCGGTTTCAAATCCGCTAAAACAATATTCTTGAAAAAACTGCCGGGACATAAAAGTCCGGGATGATATTTTTGCTCGCGAAGTTTAATAATATCGCGGGAAATTTTAGCCAGTGTTTTGGGATTGCTTTTTTTCAGACGAAATTGAGCCCCGGTGATAATCCAGTTTTTATGTTTCTTGAAAATGCTGTCGCGATAACCAAACTGGCACTCTTTTTTGGAAAGCCAGTAAAATTTATTTTGCGACGCGTCATAGATTTTAACCTTAATTAAATGGTCCTTAATTTCCTGCCCATAAGCGCCGGCATTGCCAAAAATGGCGCCTGCCACGGCGCCGGGAATGCCGGCCATTTTTTCCAAACCAGATAAACCCAATTTATTTAGGTTAAAAATAAACTGAAGCAGTTTGTTTCCGCCCCCAACTGTGACCAAATTACCTTTTTGCTCAAAACCTTCAATTGCACTCTTCACCACTAACCCGTTATATCCCTTATCTGAAACCACTAAATTAGAACCAAGACCAATCACATAAAAAGGCGGGCTCAAATCTAAAAGCTCTTTTTCTTTCTTTACCTCTAAAAAATACTTGGCCCGACCGCCAATTTTGAGAGTGGTTAAGTTTGAAAGAGAGATGTTTTTTTTTAGCACACTTTCTTTATTTTACCAATAATGGAGAATTAGAATACTCACTAAAAGTTCGGAGTGCCTTTTGACTTTCCTTAAAATCCTCAAAATTAAAATCATAGAAGTTAACCCGCACCACTTCGCCGTTGTAATTATAATCAATAACAACATTATCCGAAATATCAGAATCAACGCTCTTTTCTTTTTTCATTTCCACTGAAAGCACTTTACTTTCCTTGTTGTAAAAAATTTTCATTTTCGTTGTCCTAAATACTTTTTAATTTTTGAAGTATCAATTATAGTAATAATTTTTAAGTGGTCTTCTTTTAACTCCGCGGCAAGCAGTAAAAGCCGCGGCTTATTTTCCCCCTGATAAAGTCCTTTAATCAGTAACCTTCCTTTATTATCATACGATATTTCCGTCGGATTTTGCAAGACTCTACGGACAATTTCCTCTGAAATTTCTCTTTCAAGAAGTCGGGCTCTGGCGTGTGTGCTTAAAATGTATCTCATAAAAATGGTGGGCAGGTATGTAATCATCCCGATGGTGGCGCGGGTCGGAGTCGAACCGACACGAGGTTTTACCCTCACAAGTTTTTGAGACTTGCGCGTCTACCAGTTCCGCCACCGCGCCAATTCGGAATGCGTCTGCCATGGAATTTACCCCGCACCAGAACAAGTTCGGTGCGGGTCCGCTCGCCCGAAAAGGGTTTCTGCTACAATAAATATAGAACAAAAATGACTTTAAGACAAGATTTAATCACCGAAAAACACTTAAAACGGCTTTTCACAGCGCCAGCAGAGCCCACCCCTTCCAAGCTTTTTTTGATTTTAGACCTTTCTAAGTTTATTTTTCTTTACATAGTTTTTTTTCTGCTTATTTACGGTTTACTCAACCTGCCAGCTCTGACTTTACAAGTCAAGTATTCGTATAAAGTCACTATTAGAAACCAAACTTTTGCCCAGCCGGCTTGGGAAAAAATCGTGGAAGAAACCAGCGAGGAAAACAAAATCGCCGCGGAACTGCCTAAAATAAACATTATTGACAACACTTTGTACATTGCCAAAACAGGCACCGAAGCGCCGGTGATTTTTAATGTGGAGGCCGCTCAAATTTTAAATTATCTGGAAAAAGGCGTTGTCCATTTTAAGGGCACGGCCCTGCCGGGGGAGAAAGGCAATGTTTTCATCACCGGCCATTCTTCCAATTATCCGTGGCGCCAATCGCCCTATAACACGGTTTTTGCTCTGCTGGACAAATTAGAAAAAAAAGACCAAATCGCTCTGGTTTATCAAAACAAGAAATATTTATATGAAGTGGCGGAAGTATTTACCGTAAAACCCAAAGATGTCTGGGTGATGCAGGAAACCGAGGAACCGGTTTTGACTTTAATGACCTGCTACCCCTTGGGTACGAACCTGAAACGACTGATTGTGCGGGCAAAACAAATTGATGCGGCTTTAATTCCCGCGCCTAAAACCACACCGACCTCGCCTTCCACCCCCTTACTTCCAAAACTGCCCGGATTTTAGAAGATGTCTTAACGTATCTTTAATTTTTTTTGACTATCACCCTGTTTAAAAAGCAAGACCTTACCATTCTCGGTATCCGCCACTTCCACGGGCTTATCGTTCTGCCAGAGATTTGTTACCAAAAAATCGTTGGCGCCGCTTTTTTCAATCAGATGAAGTTCATCTTCCACTTGATAAATGAGAGATTTTTCCGGCGCAAAACGCACGCCGGAAAGTAGGTCAAACCCTTGAGGATAAATAAAGGCCGAAAGCAGGGGCCGCGAAAAACGCGCCACCAACTTTTCCTGATACCAAAGCTCGTTTTCAATTATTCTGACTTCTTCTTCTGGTTTTCTCGGAAAAAACCTCTTATCGCTTTCTTCCCATTCCAACTCTTTAGGATTTTCCAAAAAAAGCCACCTCTCTTTGCTGACCGCCTGCCCGGGTTCAACTAAAAAAGAGTAGGTTAAAGAGCGGTAATGCGGCGCCTTTAATTCCATTGAGCGCCAGCCCGGCAAAAGATAAGAAATTTTTAAGGGGGTCTTCCCTTTAAATTTGTTATCCAAAAAAATTTCAGCCGCAGGTTCGCTCTTGATTAAAATTAAACCAGTTAAAACCATTCTCCGGGCCTTAAAGTTAAAGCGATAGCCGCTGGCTAACATAATGACATAAAGAGAACCGAGCACAAAAACCAAAGTTCCGATTGTCCAAAATGAGACAAAAAAAAGCCGGGAGGGCTGGTTGAAGGATTGCATATTCTCTTTTTTAGGATAGAATAAAGCAGAGATGTTTGTCAAATGTTTAGCTATTGATTTGGGTTCGGCTAATTTTTTAATCTATGCGCCGGGGAAGGGAATAGTGGTTAACGAGCCAGCTGTGGTGGCGATAGACACCTTGGATAATAAAATTATCGCTTTTGGCGAGGAAGCCAAAAAAATGCTGGGCAAAACACCGGACACTATTTCTTCCGCGCGCCCCATTAAAGACGGAGCCATCGCGTCTTATCGCGTAACCGAAGCCATGCTGCGTTATTTTATCAATAAAATCACCGGCTATTTTCGTCTGTTTAGACCCGAGGTGATGGTTGCTATTCCGGCGGGCGTAACCTCCACCGAACGCCGGGCTGTTTTAGACGCCGCCTTAGCCGCGGGCGCCAAAAACGCTTATGTAATTAAAAAAGCCGTGGCCGCGGCTTTAGGCGCCGGTATTCCCATTATCGCTCCCGAGGGCCATATGGTTATTGATATTGGCGCCGGCAGTTTGGACTGCGCCGTAATTTCTTTGGGCGACTGCGTGGCTGTTACTTCCATTCGGGTAGGCGGCAATAATATGGACCTGGCCATTCAGAATTATGTGCGCAAAAAATATAATTTAGTCATCGGCGAACCCACGGCAGAAGAAATTAAAATCAAAATTGGCGCGGCATTGCCGCTCAAAAAAGAAGAAAAAATGGAGGTTTCCGGCAGTAATTCCGTTACTGGTCTACCGGAAAGTTTGTTTGTTAGTTCTTTGGATACCACCGAGTCCTTAAGAGAAGTTTTAGGCGAGATAATGGAAGCGGTAAAATCGGTTTTACAAAAAACCCCCCCGGAACTGGCGGCAGATGTAATGGACAAAGGAATTGTGATGACCGGCGGCGGTTCGCTGTTAAAAAATTTTGATGTTTTGCTGTCCAAAACCGTGGGCGTGCCCTGCCAGTTAGCTGAAGAGCCGACCGTCGCGGTAGTAAAAGGAGCGGGTATTGCGGTCGAAAATCTGGATTCGTATCGACGTTCTGTATTGGGGAGCAAATAATGCAGATTGGCATAGATGCTTCAAGGGCTCTAAAAACCAAATTCAAAACCGGCATCGAGCATTATACCGCGGAAATTATCAAAGCGCTGGCCAAGATTGATTCTGAAAAT
>CAZKOU010000042.1:0-4234 GCA_964554505.1 uncultured Candidatus Saccharibacteria bacterium | reverse complement strand
TTAGCCCACGACCGTTGTGTAAGTAAAAATCCTCTGGAATTGAAGCCCTTCGGGCTTCTGTTCTTTGGTCATTGACAAAAAGAAAAAAGGGCTCTAAAATAGATTTATGGATGAAGAATGTATTTTCTGTTTAATTGCGGCTAAAAAAATTCCTTCCAATACTCGCTATGAAGACGAAGAAATAACGGGTTTTGATGACCGCTCCCCCAAAGCCAAAATTCATATTCTTTTTGTGCCCAAAAAACATATTGCCAATCTGAATGAAGCCACAGAGGAAGACAGGGAAATTTTAGGCCGTCTTCTCTTGGCAGTCAAAAAAACCGCCCAAAAATTAGGTATTAACCAAACCGGCTATCGGGTTATTATCAACACTAAAGAACACGCGGGCATGGAAATGGACCATTTACACATCCATTTGCTCGGTGGCGAATTACTGGGTCCTATGGTTACAAATTAAAATGGAAAGACGCAATGTCCCATTTGAAGTTATATTTCGTCGTTTTATCCGCGAAGTTCAGTTAAGCGGAATTTTAACTAATGCCAAAAAAAAACGTTTTAAGGAAAAAGAGCCCAACCGCCGTTTAAGGCGCGAATCCGCTCTAAGACGCGAGGCGCGGCAAAAAATCAAGCGGGGATACTAATGACTTTTTTAACTCTTTTTGAACGAATTCAAAACGATTTTAACCAAGCCCGCCTTCAAAGAGAAGAAAAAAAGGCAACTGTTTTATCGTTTCTTTTAAGCCAAATCCATAATAAGGAAATTGAAAAAAAGGAAAAATTACAGGACTCAGAAATTATCAATTTAATCAAGACCGAAATTAAACAGCGAAATGAGTCCAAAGAGGCGTTTTTAAAAGCCAAACGGGAAGAAGAAGTCAGAGCGAACCAAGCCGCTGTTTTAATCCTCCAAAACTACTTGCCAAAATCTCTCTCGGAAGAAGAAATTAAAAACGAAGCAATAAAGACCGTTTCAAAAGTCGGCGCTAAAGGGGAAGAGGACTTCGGCCAAGTAATGAACGTTTTAATGCCCAAGTTGGCTGGGAAAGCCGAGGGCAATTTAGTTTCTCAAATAGTCAAAGAAATTTTAAGCCAAAGGAACTGATGTGGAAATAGACCTCGTCAACTGGACTCGTTTTAAAATTTCCCTCCTGAAACTTAATAGATTGGGCCTCGAGGTCTTGCTTGGGGAAAAAATTCCAAGTAAATTAAGCGTGGAGGTCCTGCTGGTTGGCGAAAAAATGATGCGGCAATTAAATCAAAAGCACCGCCAAGTGGATAGGTCGACCACCGTTATATCCTTTCCCCAAGCGCCGAATCCGCACCATTTTTTGGGCACTATTGTTCTTTGTCCGGTCAAAATCAGAAAAGAAAGGAAAAAATTCGGCTTTTATTTCCAGCACGGACTCCGCAACTTAATCACCACCTAATCACTACTTAGTCACCACTTAATCACGGCAACTAATCGTGATTTTCCCGAAAAATGTGAGTAATGACTAATAATGATTAAGTAGTTAACCAAGGAGTTGTAATTTATGGAGGGTAATTTTGTCTTGGGTTTAGATGTCGGCTCTTCCAAAACCGCCTTAGTGGCCGGTATGGTTAATGAAGGACTGGTGGAAGTGGCGGGCGCGGGCTTTAGCCCCAACACGGGTATGCGCAAGGGCATGGTCGCCACTTTGGAAGATGTAGTTTCTTCTATCGGCGGCGCTCTGGAAGAAGCGGAACAGGAAGCAAAAACATCGTTTTTTGAAACAATTTTGGGATTAGCCGGCAGTCACATCACTGCCACTCCCTCGAGGGGCATTATTGGCGTGGCCCGGGCTGATAATGAAATTACAGAAACAGATGTGGAAAAAGTACTGGGCGCTGCCCGCGCCGTGGCTTTACCGCCCAATCAGGAAATACTGCATATTGAACCCCAGTATTTTGCGGTGGACGGCCAAAACCCGATAAAAGACCCCATTGGCTTGGCAGGCGTAAGATTGGAAACCGAGGCCCTGGTCATTGGCGCTTCCTCTATGGCCATTCGCAATCTGACTAAAACCGTGGCGCAAGCAGGACTTTCAGTTATGGACTTGGTTTATCCGCCCTTACCCCTTGCCCATCTTCTTCTCTCTAAAAAACAAAAAGAGACCGGCGTATCTCTGGTTGATATCGGCGCCGGCACCACCACTTTAGCAATTTTTGAAGAAGGAAATTTGATTCATACCGCGGTTTATCCCATTGGCTCGCTCAATTTAACCAATGATTTAGCTATTGGCTTAAAGACCTCCTTGGAAGTGGCGGAGCAGGTCAAACAAAAAGACGCGCGCGTGAACATTGATTTAATTAAAGAAAGCGAGCAAATAGACCTTTTCAAATACAGCCCCCAAAACAAAGAGCGGGTCAAAAAAAAGTTCATTGCTAATATCTTGGAAGCGCGCCTGCAGGAAATTTTAGGGTTTATCAAAGAAGAACTGCGCCGCATTGAAAGAGACGGACGCCTGCCCGCGGGCGTGGTTTTGACTGGCGGCGGCAGTTTATTGGCCGGCCTGCCGGAATTAACCCGCGACTTTTTAGGACTGCCCTGCATGCTGGGCAAACCGATTATGGAATTAACCGGCCGCGTGGAAAAAATCTATCATCCTTCTTATTACAGTGCTTTGGGCTTGATGCTTTGGGGCCTTCAAAACCCGGCCGAGCAAACCGCTTCAATAAATTTAAAAAAGATGGAGGGAGTGGTCGAAAAAATAAGGAAAATATTCAAACAGTTGATACCCTAAATAAGGATAAGAAGACCCGTCTTTGCTTCGCTCTGGCGGGCAAGTAGGAGGCCGTAAATATTATCGGCCTATCGGCCTATCGGCTTATCCTCTTATCGGCCTATCGGCCTATCGGCTTTAAGGAGGGAGAAAGGAAATTTTAATGCGGAAAGATGATTTAATTGAAACAGAAAACTTCGCTAAAATAAAAGTGGTTGGTGTGGGCGGTTCAGGAAGCAATGCTGTCAATCGTATGCTTCAAGCCCGGGTAAAAGGAGTGGACTTTGTGGCCATCAACACAGATGCCCAAGCGCTGGTGCATAACGAGGCGCCGGTCAAAATTCAAATCGGCAAAGAGACCACGCGCGGTTTGGGCGCTGGCGCGGATGTGGAGTTGGGACGCAAATCCGCCGAGGAAAATAAGGAGGAAATCTACGAAGCCCTGCGGGAAACCGATATGGTTTTCGTCACTTACGGCGCGGGCGGCGGCACAGGCACTGGCGCCGCACCCATAGTTGCCCAAATCGCCAAAGAATTAGGGGCCTTAACCGTGGGTATTGTCACCAAACCCTTTGCCTTTGAGGGCCATCGCCGCACTAAAGTGGCGGAAGACGGCATTGAAGAACTGCGCGACAAAGTAGACACCTTAATTACCATTCCCAATGACCGCCTTCTGCAAGTGGTAGACAAAAAAACCTCTCTTTGGGATGCTTTTGGCGTTGTGGACGATGTCTTACACCAAGGCGTGCAGGGCATTTCTGACTTAATTACACTGCATGGAATTATTAATGTTGACTTTGCCGATGTCAAAGCCATTATGGCTGATGCGGGCAGCGCCCTGATGGGCATTGGTCGCGCCACAGGCGACAACCGCGCTATTGAAGCGGCCCGTTTGGCTATTGACTCTCCGCTTCTGGAACTCTCCATTGACGGCGCCAAAGGAATTCTGTTTAATATCACAGGCGGTCCGGACCTAGCGATGTATGAAATTGATGAAGCCGCTAAAGCCATTACCGAAGCCGCGGACTCTTCAGCCAATATTATATTCGGCGCCATTATTGACGACGCTATGAGCGGCGAAATTAAAATTACAGTCATTGCCACCGGGTTTGAGATGGAAGAAAGGAAAGAAAAACCCACTGAACCAAGAACTGTAATTTATCCTGTTCCTCCCAAACCGCAAGAAACGCCGCTCTCGGAAGAAGAACTCGATGTCCCGGCCTTTATAAGAAGAAAGTTGAAGTAAAAAATTACTAAAGGGTTACTAATAGTTACTAGAGGCTACTAATGGTTGATAATGATGACTGATGAAGGTAGTGACTAGATAGTGACTGATGGTGATTAGCCCGCCTTTGGCGGGCGTGACTAAGTAGTGATTGGTTGTAACCTTTGGTAACTTCTTACCGATTACTTCTTCCTACTGCTTATTGCCTATTGCCTATGAAATTCATTCACTTTGCCGATGTCCATTTAGGTATGGAAAATTACGGTCG
>CAZKOU010000041.1:0-4362 GCA_964554505.1 uncultured Candidatus Saccharibacteria bacterium | reverse complement strand
AGCCACACTTTACCATGTTTTGATTGAAAAGTCAAGATAGGAGCTAAAACTGACTTAACCGGCAGACAAGTGACGGAAAGTTTGTTTTTTTGTCCGCAGTCCCCTTATTTTTTCCTTCTCCACCCCCTATCTGTTTCCTTCTTGGGGCGGGGCAAAGAGCGTCAATTTAGTTGTTTCCTTACCCAAGAGCAGATTATCAATGGAAATAACTCCGTTTTGGTCAGCCGTGACCTGACCTTCCTGCCCAACCACGCCGTCGCTTTTCAGATTTTGCCAGTGATAAATTGTGCCGGGACTATGAATTAATTTCTGTAATCTTTTCAAAGTTACGGTGGTTTTGGCAGAATCATCAGGCGCTTCACCCAAGAGAAAAAGTTTGATTTCATATTGGTTTTGAGTATCTAAAATAGAATTTGGCTCAAAATAGGCGTAGCGGGAAAGCCCGCCGCGTAAGTCGCCGTTTTGAGGCCGGCCATTGCCCGGGTTTTCATTTAAGCCAAAATTAGTAAAAGCCGGAAAACTCTGGTCAGTGCGGAAATGAAAGAGATTATATTTCAAAACCGGGATATTTTCCACAAAAGAACGTTCATTAACATATTCCGGGAAATAATTGGCTTCAAAGCCATTGTGTTCGGATTGGTCAAAAACAGCGTAAAGGTAGGATTTGGCTTTTTGGACGGCCTGATAGAATTTTGGCAAGGGCTCCCAAGGCATAATTTGGTCATTTTTGCCGTTTTTCATCCGGATGGCCGGATAGTCGCCTGAAGGATTTTCCTGGACGGCTTTGGCTAAATTAAGATAGTCAAAAATGCCCACCCCTTCGGGGGTCTTGATATTTTGCCAAATTGGCCCGAACAAAATATCGGTCAAGATAATATAGCCCTTTTGGGGCAGATAGCCAACCACCCCACCCTGTGAAGCATTAACCGCGGCTACCATTTCGGGACTATGAATGGCAAAATTCAAAGCCCCGGAAGCGCCCATAGAACCGCCGGTCAGATACAGCCGCTTTTTATCAAGATAAGGCGCCCACTCGCTTTTTTCCCGCAGCCATTGGATAGTTAACTTAATCGCTTTTTCAGTGTAAAGCACGCTTTTGCCTTGGCCGTAGGGACTTGCCATTTGAAATGATTTAGGCAAATTCTGAAAGAGTTTGGTGGGGGTGTAATTGGAATTCCAGCCCAGATACCAGGAATAGCCGTAGGTCTCGGCTTCCAGATAAGGGCCCATTTCCAAGACCTGGCCAGTTTTGTCTTTGAAGACCAAAACCGGAGAATCATTAATGCCCAAGCAAAAGCCGCCGTAGCGGTTCTCGTCAAAATAGCGGCAATTATCAACCCCTTCCTGACTGGCAAAGTAGTTTTTGCCATAGGCATGGAGGTAGAGGGTTAAGGGGTATTGATCGCCTTCCTTGAATGGTTTTTTAGCCACGGTCACTCGGTGCGGCAAGGCCACGGAAAAGAAGAAAGGCGCCGAGCGTCGGTTGTCAAAGCCAAAGGCATCGTTTGGATTTAATGGGTTAAAGCGGCTTAAAAATAGAACATAGCCAAGGTAATAGCGGGGGTCTTCGGTGGCTTTGAAAAAGAAAGCATCCGGAAAGCCGAGGTCTTCCTCAACTGGCTGGGTGGTGGCGTTTTGGTCCGGGAAAATTTCTCGCTTTTCATTGCCTTCTACCACTGTGGTCACAGCCCAAAAGGAAGAGTCGGGGTTTTCCACCGTATAAACGTAAAGGCCGCTATCTTCTGTCAAACTAACGCCGGCTTTAGTTAAATCGGGCTGTTTAATAATCACGCGGTCAGAAAGATAAGATGAGCCCTGATAGACCTGGTCAATCAAAGCGGCTTCATGAAGATTAGCCGTGGTCAGCAAAGAGGTGTGGCGGTAGATTTTGTAGCTGGTTTCGTCTTTGCCGGTGGCGGCCTCTTTCCAAGTCAGAAAGGTCTGCCCGGAATAAAATTTGGCTGAAAGATTGGTTGGACTGGGGATATTTTCCGGGTTATTCCCGCTGTAGGTAATTTCTAAATAGGGCCGCTTGGCCGGGTCCAAGGCCTCTTTAGACCAAAAAGCCAGGTCAACTAAGCCGTCCGGCCGCACCACCAGGCCTAAATTGCTGGTCGGATTACTAACCCATTTTTGAACCGCTTTGGTTAAATCGGCTTCAAAAAGGTCTTGGGAATTAGACAGCCAATTTTTGAGATAAATTGTGCTGGTGGCCGAGACCAAAGCGGATTTAAGGTTGCCGTTTTTAGTCCAGCGAAGCGATTCGGTCTTATTATTGAAAGTGGCTTGGTTTTCTACCCAGTTGCCGCTTTTAGCCGGGTCGCTGACCAAAAAAATAGGTATTTTTAGTTCTCTTTTTTCTTCTTTGGTCGGGGAAGCGAAATCAGGCGCGTTAAACAAGCGCAAAGTGGCTTTTTGAATAGAGGTGTTGGCCGGAATCGAGGTTAAGTCAAAGCGGATGAGAGGGTAGTTTGGCTGGGGCTTGGCGCGAAGCAGTAAATACTCTAAAGCGCCAAAGTTTTGGCTGGGGTCTTTTTCCGAGACATAAGTGTCAGCGCTGATATTTTGAATATCACAGGTAGCGCACTGGCCAAAGCGCTCCGTAACCCTTGGGCCAGGGCTGTTTGGGGAGTTCACTTGGTTTGACGGGATTTTTTGGGCGTCTAATTTGGCCAACAAAAAAGTGGACAAAAAAAGAGGCAAAAAAAGCCCGCCTAAAAATAATTTTAATCGGCTTCTAAAAAATTGAAAAATTGATTTCATTGGATTTCGTTTAGGGAAAGCCCCCCTTTAAGACCCCCCTTGCCCACGCCCGAAGGTATTGGACAAGTCAGTCACTATTTTTATTATCCATTAATCGATTATTTTTTGCAAAAAATTTTTAAGAAAAGCCGGTAGGGGCGCTTGGAAGATTTTTATTTTCTTGGTTTTAGGATGTTGGATTTTAAGAGCCGTGGCGTGGAGAAATTGGCGTAAAATCCCCCACTCTTTGTTTAGGCGTCGGCTGGGTTTGGTGCCATATGTTTGGTCTCCGATAATCGGATAACCCGCGGCTTTCAAGTGGACGCGAATTTGGTGCGTCCGCCCGCTTTGCGGCTTGACTTTAAGCAGGGTTAGATTGGCTTTTTTTGTTTTAATGTGTCGTAAAATGTAATAATATGTCTTGGCTTCTTTCTCTTGAGTTGATAATTTTAAGGCCGAGACCGTTTGTTTTTTTCTGTTTTTATGTCGTAAAATGTTAAGATTGATAATGCCATTTTGTTTAACCTCGCCAAAAACCAGGGCTAAATAGGTTTTTTCTACTTCCTTGGTTTGCCATTGCTTTTGGAGTTCTTCTAAAATTTGTGGACTTTTAGCTAAAATCAACACCCCCGAGGTGTCCTTATCTAAACGATGGACAATGCCCGGACGCCAAGGTTCCGGCCAGTCAAATCGTTTGATTTCAGGGGAGCGGCGAATAAACCAACTAACCACGGTTTCCTTGGGCTCTCTTTTTTCATTGGGGTGAACCACTAATCCCGCTGGCTTGTCTATAACGAGTAAATATTCGTCTTCAAAGATAATTTTTGGGTTTATCATAATTTAAGATTGGTTTCATTTTCCATTCTAACTCGCGGCAGTTGGAAAAAATCATTCGTATCTTTGGCTGTTCCCGGCTGCGTAGTCACCGCGCTTTGGTAGCCGGCTTCTTTGACCATCTTCGTCACCTCTTCATTATACTTCCCGGCTGGATAGGCAAAATCCAAGGCCTCAATCCCCCACTCCTTAGTTCTTGCCTTGCTCTCCAAAATTTCTTTCCGCGCTTTTTCGGGAGTTAACTTGGTTAAATCCGGATGCGAGATAGTGTGCGAGCCGATATTCATTCCGGCTCCCGCCATTTTCAAAATTTCTTCCTTGGTTAGATAATCATTCCTGCCCACAAAACCGCTGACCACATAAAAAGTGGCTTTAAAACCGTATTTTTTAAGAAGCGGGAAAGCCGTGGCATAAGCGTCGCGGTAGCCATCGTCAAAAGTAAGGATAATTGGCTTGGCGGGCAGGGACTCTGGATTTTTGAGCGCAATAAAATTAATGGTTTGATAATTTTCTTTTTGGAGTTCCTGAAGTTGTTTTTCCAAATTGGCGGGAGAGACGGAAAGATTCACGCCAATTTTATCATCCAGATTTTGGTAGTCGCGGATATAATGGTACATCAAAATTGGCGTTTGCCAGTTGTTTTCTAAGGTCTTGAGTTGGGATGTTTCCGGGGACGGATTGGTTTGAGTTGAGTTTGGATTTTTAGGATTAATTAAAAATAAAGCCAGTAAAAAGAATGCCCCCAACAGAAAGAATAAGAAAAGCCGCATTTAGGATTATTTTAAC
>CAZKOU010000040.1:0-4561 GCA_964554505.1 uncultured Candidatus Saccharibacteria bacterium | reverse complement strand
CTTTTGAATTAAAAGCCGGCGAGGTTTATCCCAACCCCTCCAAGAGTCCTTTGGGTTGGCATGTAATTAAAACAGACGAAAGCAGGTGGAGCATTGATTTGAATTTTAATCAGTGGTTCTCCGCGACCAAGCAAAAAAGCGTTGTTTGGCGGCTGGTGGACTAAAAAAGGCATTGCTCTTCAAATGATTGGCGGTGCGGGGACTGTAGCGCCCCTATTTTTGTCGTTCAACTTAAACTAAGTGAGTTTTAGAGCGAAGGGAAAAAAATTTTTGTTCTACATAGAATCACGCCCGATGTATACCGATGTATAACCTGTTACCACATCCGATGTGTAACCTGTAAAAAAACAGTAAAAAACAATCCGCCCTCGGCAGGACTGCAAATTCTTTTTTAAAAGAACAAAAAAGCGGCTTTGTTTTTTATAACGGGTGCCGCTAGACCTTTTTATTTTAACTTGCTCTGCGAGCCAGATATTCTCTGCCTTTGCCAACGTCCGTGTTGATCGGGACGCCTTGGGCGCAAAGCGGACATTCCGCTTCATCCCACGCGTCTAACTTGACATTGACAAGTGCAAAGAATTTCGGCGGATCTGCCACGTCTTGCGGCGTGATTCCTCCGCGATTACAGAGAACGCCCAAACCCACAACATTGCCGCCGAGAGCGCGAGTCGCTTCGACGACTTTTTTCGCCGAGCCGCCAGTGGTTAAGACATCCTCCACCACTAAAATATTCTTGCCGGGAAGTTTTTTTGTCGCACCACCGCGCTTTATAACGAAGCCACCATCTGTTTTCTCGGCGCAGAACGCAAGTATTTCTCGCCCAGTAATCTCGGAAAGATGGAATGCCGTCCATTGCGATAGTATCACGCCGCCGATCGCCGGAGCTACAACCGCTTCCACGCCGTCGTCCGCGAACTGCTCGGCGATTGCTCGGCACAAATAAGATGTCTCCTTGGTATGCGGATACAACGCGTCTTTATCGACATATACCGTGCCGTGCTTGCCGGAAGTGTAGACAAAATGGCCACCAGTGATGACCGCGCCTACTTTGCCGAGTAGTTGCAGGACTTCCTGTTCGTTCATAGTTTTACCTCCTTTCTACAGAGCCAAAGCGATTTCTTCCGCTTTTACGCCTCCCCTACTTGTCCAAAGACATAAGGCAAAAGCCAATCGAGAGCTTCAGATGTGTCTAACTCACCCTTAATAACATTACTACCCTTTAAGTCGTCTCCATAGTAAGTTGGCGGTTTTTGGGGGTCAGCTGGGATATTGATTAGAAGTTCATAATTTTCCGGTTTCCAGTCAAGGTCAACGCTTCCATCGGGCACGGGAGCTATGTCTGGCACGGCAATTTGAATATTTTGCTCTTGCCATATTTTCCAGGCAATTGAAGATAGGAGCGATATGGCCCTTAACCAGGTATCTTTCGAAATCGATTTGCCGCCTCGACCATCCCAGTTTTCTTCTAATTTTAACATCTCCGCTGAACATATGATTGTTTCAGACAGATTCATAAACCATTGAACAGGGTCCGATATTTCAGTCATATTGTTCACTCTCCTTGCCAAGGTGCAAAGTTTGGTGAGTTAAATTACCTCTAGTTTAGCAAAATCTTGTAATTTTAGTCAAAAAATTTGGAGATGGAACGGTAGGTTGAAAATTGTCAAGAGGGAGTTTATGTGCTAAAATAATTTCAGTTGGGCGCGTGGTGTAGTTTGGTCTAACACATCTCCCTGTCACGGAGAAGATCGTCCCGATTCAATCGGGATCCGTCCCGCCAGAAAAATGTTTTATCTTTATATTTTAAAAAGCAAAAAAGATGATAAATTCTATATTGGTATCACAAATGATTTGAATGATAGGATTAGCCGTCATAATTCTGGCAAGGTAACTGCCACAAGATTTCGTAGACCTCTAAATATGGTATATTATGAAAAATACCAATCCTATAATGAGGTTATAAAAAGAGAACGATACTTAAAGTCATTAAAAAGTCATAAATATATTAATTGGTTAATAAACGGGGGCGCGTGGTGTAGTTTGGTCTAACACATCTCCCTGTCACGGAGAAGATCGCCGGTTCGAATCCGGTCGCGCCCGCCACAGACAGAGATCGTCCCGATTTAATCGGGATCCGTCCCGCCATTTCGCCCCGCCATAGTTTACGCCGAGCGAAGCAGTTTACGCCCCTTCGCTAACGCTCAGGGCAAGCTTAGTTTATGCCGAGCGAAGCGAGGCGAGGCGGTAGTAGTTCAGTGGTAGAATGCTTCCTTCCCAAGGAAGAGGTCGCCGGTTCGAATCCGGTCTACCGCTCCAGCCGATGTAGCTCAGCGGTAGAGCAACTCTTTCGTAAAGAGTAGGTCGTCGGTCCAAATCCGACCATCGGCTCCACCTCCCCCGGCGTATCGTCGAAGTCGGTGCAACTTTTTATAGTTATAGTTTACCCCGAGCGAAGCGAGAGGACGAAATGCTGAAAACCATTGCCCAATACCTCCATTTTTTCTTTGCCAATCGCTTAAACCGGATTCTTTTTGGCGCTTCTTTTGCCCAGACCTTATTTTCCTGGCTTTTTTGGTATTTCAGGGTGAGAATTGAACCGGCCTTTCTTATTTTTGCCACCCTGCTTTTTCTTTTGAATAGTTTTATCAGCATTGCAGTGGCCAGCCGCCTGCTTTTTTTAAGTCATCTCCTTCTTTCTTTAACGGTTTTTTTAAGTTTTCTCACCTTAATTTTGCTTTTTATTATTTTCATCTTTACGGCCGCTTAAATGAGTTTATCGCAAAAGCAATTAACGCGCCTTCTTGGAATTGTCCCGGGCTTAAGCACGGTCTCTTATCTTTTTTGGCCAGTGTTTTTTTCTTTTATTTCGCCGGTCTTGGTGGCGTTTTATGTTTTGGTATTTGATGTTTATTGGCTTTACAAAGCCGTGGTGATGGCCATACATTTAATTGCCGCTTATTTTAAGGTTTTAGAGCAAAGCCGGATTGACTGGCTAAAAAGAGCGCAAAAAATGGCTGGCTTTGAAAATCTTTACCAAGCCGTTATTTTGACCACTTATCAGGAAGAGTTACTGACGCTACGACCGTCGGTTAAGTCCATTGTGGAAAGTAAATATCAAAATGAACGGATTATTTTGATTTTAGCCACGGAAAAAAGAGATAGTGCGCGGGCGCGTCAAGTGGCAGCGACTTTGAAAAAAGAATTTGGTCGTTTTTTCTTTGAATTTTTAGTCACAGAGCATCCGGATGTTCAAGGCGAAGTGAAAGCCAAGGGAGCCAACGCCCGTTTTGCGGGAAAGAAGCTGGCGGAGTTTGTCAGCCAAAAAAAAATTGCGCCGGAAAATATATTAGTCACCACCGCAGACGCGGACACCCGTTTTCACCCCCAGTATTTTGCCTGTCTCTCGGAGCATTACCTTTCTTTGAAAGACCCTTTGCATTTTAGTTTTCAGCCCATTCCCATTTACGCCAACAATATCTGGCAGGCGCCGGCGCTCTCGCGCATTTTGGCTTTTGGCTCCACTTTTTGGCAGATGATTGAAGCCACGCGGCCGTGGCGTTTGATTAACTTTTCCACCCACTCAATGAGTTTAGCCACTTTGATTAAGATTGATTTCTGGGACCAGTTTGTGGTTAACGAGGACTCCCGTCAATACTGGCGCGCCTTCTTTGCTTTGGAAGGCAATCATCAGGTGGTGCCGCTTTTTGTGCCGGTCTATATGGACGCGGTTTTAGCAGAAGGATATTGGAAAACATTAAAGGGGCTTTACAAGCAGCGTCGGCGCTGGGCTTATGGAGTGGAGCATTTTCCTTATGTGGTTTTGGAATCATTCAAGCACAAGGAAATCCCTTGGGTGGCGAAATTGGTGCGGATTTACCGTTTGTTTGAAGGCAATTTTTCGTGGGCAACGGCTTCGCTGACCATTGCCTTATTCGGTTGGTTGCCTTTTATCTTAAATCCGGCTTTCAGGACGACCGTCGTGTCAGTAAATATGCCGGTCTTGGTGCGCAATCTTTTGATAATGGCTTGGGTGGGGCTGATTATCTCGGCCATTACCTCGACGCTTTTACTGCCCAAACGACCGTCTGGCTACTCCAAAATTAAATTTTTAGAGATGCTTTTGCAGTGGGTGCTTCTTCCCATCTCGGCTATTTTTTTCGGTTCCATCCCAGCCATTGACGCGCAACTGCGTTTAATGTTTGGTAAATTTCTCGGCTTCCATGTGACCCCCAAAAAAGCGCTGAAGAGTTGAAAAAGAGTTGGTTTTAGGGTAAGATTTGGATAGCGGGGTATAGCGCAGTGGTAGCGCACTCGCTTTGGGAGCGAGAGGTCGTGCGTTCGAATCGCACTACCCCGACCACGAAAGCGTGTGAGTGTATAATTTACAGAAAATCCCGATGTGTAACCTGTTAACACTTCCGAAGTGAAGAAAAGTGAAGAAACTTCCACAGTCCAGTGGTAAAATAATATTGGAATAAGTTTATATTAATGAGGAGTGAGCGAGTAAGTTTACATCGAGCGAATGGAGTGAGCGAGATGAACAATCAAAAAATTGTCCAGT
>CAZKOU010000039.1:4488-4801 GCA_964554505.1 uncultured Candidatus Saccharibacteria bacterium | reverse complement strand
GTGTTCTTTTAGGGGATTGATGATATACAAATGCGCCGTGGCTTTGTTAGCCACTTCCAAGGGCTCTTTGTCCGCCGCAATTTTTTCCAAAGCCAAAGCCAGCCCTTCGGGATAGCGGGTCAAAAGCACTCCTGAACTATCAGCCAGAAACTCCCGTTTGCGCGAAATTGCCAGTTGAATTAAAGTCGCGGCCAAAGGCGCTAAAATGGCCAAAACAATAGCAATTATAAACATAATCAACTGGAGTTGCCCGTTGCCCTCATCGCTACTGCGCCGCCGTCCCCCGCCTGCCATGCCTTCGGCAAGGCCGTGG
>CAZKOU010000039.1:2726-4478 GCA_964554505.1 uncultured Candidatus Saccharibacteria bacterium | reverse complement strand
AAGCCACCACACCCACCAAAACCACTACCTCGGTTAGTAAACGAATATCATAATTGCCCACATGCGAAAGTTCGTGCGCCAAAACCCCTTCCAACTCTGGTTTATTTAATTTTTGAAGCAAGCCGCTGGTTACGGCTATGGAAGCATGCTTGGGGTCGCGGCCAGTGGCAAAAGCATTGGGCGCGCTGTCATCTATCAGATAAATGCGCGGCTTGGGCAGACCAGCGGTGATGGCTAAATTTTCCACCAAACGATGAATGGTCGGATTCTCTTCCCTTTTAATCTCCTTTGCTCCCGAGATAGCCAAAGTGATTTTGTCGGCATAATAATAGGAAATTAAGGCCTGCGAAATTGCCAAAATCACGGCCAGGGGAAAAATGAAATAAACATCAAAAATATAAGAAAAAACCCAGCCCAAGCCAATGACTAAGACCAAAAAGAAAAAAATTAAAACAAAAGTCCGCCTTTTATTGGAATCAATCGCCGTATAAATTGTCGCCATCTTAAAAATCTACTTTAACCGGCTTTTCTTCTCCTTCCCCTGCCTCAAAGAGTTCGTATTGCTTAAATCCTAATGAATTGGCGATTAAATTGTTCGGGAAAATTTCAATTTTTGTGTTAAAGTCGCGGACATTGGTGTTGTAAAAACGCCGCGCGGCTTGGATTTTATTTTCTGTATCAGAAAGTTCATCCTGCAGTTTGGCAAAGTTTTCCGAGGCCTTTAAGTCGGGATAATTTTCCGCCACAGCAAATAGGGTTTTCAAAGCGCTGCTTAAAATATTTTCCGCCTTGTCTTTTTCAGCCGGCGCCTTAGCTTGCATGGCGGCTGTTCTGGCTTTAGTAATCTCGGTTAACAGATTTCTCTCGTGCTTGGCATAACCCTTAACTGCTTCTACCAGATTAGGAATCAAGTCGTAACGCCGCTTTAACTGCACTTCAATATCGCTCCACGCTTCCTTAACACGATTTTTCAAAGTTATTAAACCGTTGTAAATAAAAATCAGCCAGAGAATGACAAGGGCAATAAGTATAATAAAAATCCAAACAGGTAAAGACATTTTGATTGAATTCCTAAATGACTAATGCGTCACGAATATAAGATTGTCTAATGAATTTCTTAATCTCTTAATGTTTTAAAAATTGAAACATTAAATAATTGATTAGAAATTAGTAATTAATAATTAGAAATTTCATTTATGGTGTTATTTTCTGGATAAAGTAACTGCCGCTGACCTCGCCTGCAGGGTCGTTTTGGTCTTCCAAAACGGAAGTCAGTTCGTAAGTGATGCCGTCGGATTTGTAGCCGTAATAAAATGTGGGGTCTTGCGGGTCCACTGGCAAAGAAGCAATATAGGCAGACACCAAGGCGGTTTTTAAGTTACTCACCGTAGCATTGGTTTTTTCCATACCGCTGGTTTGGGGATAAGCGCCAGTGTCAATAAAGTAAGCGTCCAAGGCATTTTTAATTTCCGCTAAATCGGCTTTGCGCGTTTTGTCTCTCTGCTCGGCCGGTGTTAAAGTGGGACTCGGGATTGTCACCGAAATCTCTGGGCTAGTTGACTCTCCCCCGGTAGTCACTGTGACTCCTTCGGCGGCCGGCTTGTTTAATAATGTATAAACACCCCATCCCCCGCCCCCTAAAATAATCAGGGTGCCCACACTAATTAAAATCCAAAGCAATGTTTTGGGCTTGGCGCCCGGCGTTTCAAAAACAATGTCGCTTTCTTCTTTTTCTTCTTGTGGTTGCTCTGG
>CAZKOU010000039.1:0-2626 GCA_964554505.1 uncultured Candidatus Saccharibacteria bacterium | reverse complement strand
CCGGCGTTTCAAAAACAATGTCGCTTTCTTCTTTTTCTTCTTGTGGTTGCTCTGGCGCTGACGGTTGCGGTTGTGGTTGCGCTTCTGCCGGCGGCATTGGCTCAAAATCAGCCATAATCACCCTCCTTAAAAATATTTTTATATTCTCATTATTTCATTATAATCGCTTCGCTCATATAATTTTATTATAGCAGAAAACCCAATTTTTTGCTATATAGGCGCTGCGCAAACGAAGCGGTTATATTGCTTTTATATTAATTTCTACAACTCCGGCTTCGCCAAAGTTCACTTTCGCGGTATATCTTCCCAATTTTTCAATCTTGGGCATTTCAATTTGTTTGGGTTCAATTTTCAAATCCGGAACACTTAAAATCTCCGCCACTCTTTCCTCTTTGATGCCGGCGAAAAAATGCCCCTTGGAATCTGCCCTGGCTTTGATTTCAAAGGTCTTGCCTTTAATTTGCGAAATCAAGTTTTCCAAAAGTTGAGCCCTCTTTTCTTTTTCCGCTTCTTTCCGCTCTTGACGTCTTAAGGCATCTTTTAAAATTTTTTTGCCGGCCGGGTCATCAATCAATAAAGCCAAGCCCTTGGGTAATAAAAAATTCTTGAAAAAACCTTTTTTCACTTCCAAAACATCCCCTCTTTGGCCTTGCTTCTCTTCATCTTTGGTTAAAACAACTTTAACTTTTTTAATCATTTCGCTAATTCCTCCCATGCTTTGTCCAAGACCAAGTCCTTGGTTTCTTCTTTTTCTTCCACGAAAATATCGGGCTTAATGCCTTCTTTGTTGATGCTTTTACCATTGGGGGTTAGCCACTTAGCCACGGTCAGTCGCAAAGAAGCGCCCCCTTCCAATTCTTCCAAGTCCTGCACCGTGCCTTTGCCAAAAGTGGTTTCGCCCAATAATTTGGCCCGGCTGTAATCCTGCAAGGCGCCAGCCACGATTTCCGAAGCCGAAGCCGAACCCTTGTTCACCAGCACCACTAATTTTATATCCTTGAGCCGCGGCCGGCTCGTGGTCTTAATTTCTTCTTTAATATCCTGATTGCTTCTCCCCTCTTCCTTGACCACCACTTTATCTTCCAAGAAAAGCGAAGCCAAGTCCACGGCGCCGTCCAAATAGCCGCCGGGATTATTGCGTAAATCCAAAACCAAACCCTTGCTTTTCTTGGCTAAAATTTCATCCGCCGCTCTTTTGGCCAGCAGAGTGGTGTCATCGGAAAAAACACTGATTTTTAAATAAGACAAGCAGTCGTTATTGCTCTTTTTCGGACAGGACTCCACTTTGACGCTTTTGACTTTGATTTTCTGCCGCTTAATTTTCAACTCTATTTCGTTAGGAGCGCCCTCATGCTGAATGCTCAAAGAAACACTTGAGCCCGCAGGCCCGCGGATTTTACCAATGGCTTCATCCAAAGAAAGATTAGCGGTTTTAAGATTATCAATTTTAAGAATTTTGTCTCGCGGCTTAAGGCCGGCTTTAGCGGCCGGCGAATCTTCCAAAGGCGCCACAATAATCAGGTCGCCATTTTCTTTAGCGATTTCCGCGCCAATGCCGTCAAACTCGCCTTTGAGTTCGCGCATAAATTGCTTTGTTTCTTCCGGCGTGGCAAAAACCGTATAGGGGTCTTTTAAGGACTCCACTAGGCCTCGAATCGCGCCGTAAAGCAGGTCTTGGCTTTGCGGTTCAGTGATAAAGCGCTCTTGGAGAATTTTCCGGACATCAGATAATAATGTAAGGTCAAAAGCGGGTTTGCTTTCCGCCACTTTGACGGCTTTGGTTTTCTGACCCAAACCCAAACCCGCGCCAAAAGCAGCCAAACCGAAAACTAAGAAAAAAAGAAATAACTTAAATTTTGACATTTTTAATCCGAGATCACGCCTCCACCAATAAGTTCTTGCCCTTTGTAGAATACCACGGATTGTCCCGGGGTTAAAGCCCGCAGGGGTTTTTCAAACTTTACTTTGATTTTAATGCCCGATTTAAGTACTTGGCAAAAAAACGGCGCTTGGCGATAGCGAACTTGGGCTCGGCATTTGAAACTTTTTTTTGTCTGATAAGACGAATTAACCCAATTGCTCTTTTCGGCCGAAAGTTCGCTGGAATATAATCTCGGCTCATCTTCTGTCCCCACAATTAAAATGTTCTTTTTCGTCTCCTTGCCCACCACATATAAAGGCAGTCCGCCGCCCCCGCCGAATCCGTGCCTCTGGCCGATGGTATAAAACCAGACCCCCTCGTGTTTACCGATTTCTTTTCCTCCTAAATCAATTACTTTGCCTTGACGCGGCTTGATTTTGGTTTTGAGAAACTCGCGCACATTGATGGGACCGATAAAACAAATGCCTTGCGAATCCTTTTTCTCGGCATTGGGCAGATGAAATTTTTTAGCCAGATAACGAACGTGCGGCTTGGTTAAATCGCCTATAGGGAAAAGCGTATGTTTTAGTTGCTTTTGAGTCAGTGTCCAAAGAAAATAGGATTGGTCTTTGTTCTTGTCTGCTCCTCGCAATAATTTATATTTTATATTTTGGATTTTGGATTTTAGATTTTCCCGCCGCAGGCGGGCATAGTGCCCTGTCGCAATATAATCCGCTCCCAACTTCCGCGCTTCCTCTAAAAATC
>CAZKOU010000038.1:0-4835 GCA_964554505.1 uncultured Candidatus Saccharibacteria bacterium | reverse complement strand
GGTCAAATCTTCCCGGGCGCAGCAGCGCGGAATCAAGGACATCCGGGCGATTCGTCGCCGACATCACGATTACATGTGTATCCGTATCAAAGCCGTCCATTTCCACCAAAATTTGGTTTAGGGTCTGCTCGCGTTCATCGTGCGAACCGCCTAAACCCGCGCCTCGCTGGCGACCCACCGCATCTAATTCATCAATAAAAACAATGGAGGGAGCATTGCGTTTGGCCTTGGCAAAAAGGTCCCGGGCGCGACTGTTATGAAGCAAAATCGGTTTTTCCCCGCCGAAAAATCCTTCATTGGGCAAGCCGCAAAAATCATAAACAAAACCCTGATAAGGTTCTTTCTTAACGGAAAGCACCTTTGGTTTTTTAAATTGTTTGGGCGGGCTGACCTGCTCTATAAACGGGTTAGATGTTTTGCCGATAGTTAACAGCCAATATTCTGACCGGGACAGGGGCTTGTTTCTAATTATTCTCCCCTCTTTTGTTTCCGCCCTTCCCATACCGGTCTTAATACCATGCAAAGCCGAAAGCCAAGCCATTTCCATAATTAATTGTTTTGAAACCGAGCTAATAATTAATTTTTGACTATCTTTAGCAAGGTAGCCATCTCCTTGGCTCCAACCCTCTAAATATTTTTCAAAATAGGGATAAGATAGTTCCCAGAGAATCGGTGGAATATGTTTTTTGGCGCTGCCGGTACCGCACTGTTCTTCAAAAAATTTAGCCAAATCAACCGAGGAATAATTAAGGCGGACAGTGTTATCAATGGTGTAATTAAGCCGTGAATCAAGATGGAAAATTTCTTTCATTAATTTTTGACAATCAAAAATAAGGTCATTTTCGTGGGAGCCAAAGACGAATTGGATATGATACTTGGTAATTCTACCTTCGGCGGTATAATAACCTAATAATTTCATTAAATCAGGAGTAACCTCCACTTTCTGCGGCAAAGATTTTCTGGCCTTGTAAACCAATGATGATAAAACTTGGGGTAGATAGGTCCCGGCCCGCCAATTAAGGACTGTGGCGGGTGAAACGCCCAGTAGAGGCGCGGTCGCGGCGGCTGAAAAATGACCGGCTGTGCTTAAAGCGTATTGATAATGACCAAAAACTTCACCATCTTCCCGCCAAACCTCTAAATAACGGGGGGGTGTAGCAGTAAAGTTAAAGGCCTTAACTTTGTGAGTGGTCCCCAAGCCGGGCACAAAAACCGAGCGGGTCCCAAAAGGCAAATTAACCAGAACATCGCCGGGTTTAAGGTCTCTCACTGCCTTGGCTTTAAGATAATTTTTCTCCCGGACAAAAACACTATGGTCGCCCGTGGCTTTTATTTTACCGCCCAGATAATTGATTTCATATATTTCATTAACTCTGTGTCGATAAACTCCTTGGACGCCCTGCCAAGCGCTTTCCTGAAAAAAAAGATGACCATTATCGCGTGGCCTTATCTTGCCATTTAAACGCTCAAAACCCAGGGATTCAAGGTTAAAAACGGGACGATAACCTTCTTCACTATCATTATAGAAAGCGTTAACGACTTCCTGAATAGGAAGTAGTGAAATTTTATCTCCTTTCTTAATTAAGACCGGCGTATCCCCGGTTACCGAGGCGCCCACACCGACGAACATCTCCACAAACTCGGAAGCCGAGATAGAGAAGAAAGGCACATTGGCCTCGCCAGCCACGGCGCGTGCCAAAAGGGTTTTCCCGACGCCAGTTGGTCCGACTAATAATACCCCCTTGGGCACTTCAGCGCCTAATTTTTGAAACTTTTCCGGGGTTTTTAAAAACTCCACCACTTCTTCCAATTCCTGCTTGGCTTCCACTAAACCCGCCACATCTTTGAAGGTGGTTTTTTTCTGACCCGCGAACAGCCGGGCTTGGGATTTGCCAAAAGAGAGAGCCCGCAAATTCGCGCCCGAGGCCTGTCGAAACATCAAGTAAAGAAAACCGCCAATGAGCAGAAAGGGCAGAATTACAGAAATAAAAGTGGGCCAAAAAGCGCCTTTGCTCGGATTTTCAACTTCCAAAGTCACTTTTTCAGGTATGATGCCGTAGTCATGCAAGCCCACGCCGGTTTCCTTAAAGGCGCGTAACTCCCCGCCGTCTTTGGTTTTGGCTGTGATGCGTTCGCCTTCTATTTTGATTTTTTCAATTTTTCCTTCATTAACCAAGCGGGCGATTTCAGAGATTGTGGAATCCTTAAAAATGAGCCGGGGCGCGGCCCAGAAAGAATATAAAAAATAGGCCAAAAGAAAGACCAGAAAAATATAGAAAATACTGCGGCCGCGATTGGACATATCAAGACCATCTTACCAGTAGTTGACAAAGCGCGCAAGAAGGGTTACACTAAAGAATGACGCGGGGTAGAGCAGTGGTCAGCTCGCGAGGCTCAAACGGGTTCAAAACCCACTCGGGCTCACCAGCCGGCAACGGCTGGAGGATAACCTGTCAAACTCGGTGAAGCCCTCGTCCATCCCTGATGGACAAGGTAATACCGAACCAATGTCCGACATTACGCTCGGACAAGGCGTAGAGACTAGACGGCAGGCTCCGATATTTCGGTCGGAGAAGGTATAGTCCAGACTACAAACTTAACACCTTAAAGCAAGTGTTATGGCAACGAAAGTTGAAGTAGTAAGCATAACCTCGAGGTCGCAGGTTCGAATCCTGCCCCCGCTACCACCTCGTCCCGTCAAGGCGGGACTCGGTGCAAGCTGTTTATAGTTATAGTTACCCTGAACATAGTGAAGTGAAGGGGTCTAAACTAAATTTACTCTAAGGAGAGTAGCGACGAAGAGGCAGTGTAGCTCAGCGGTAGAGCAACGGTATCATAAGCCGGTGGCCACCCCGATTATGGCTGCGTAGCTCAATGGCAGAGCAACGGTATCATAAGCCGGAGGTTGTCCGTTCGAGCCGGACCGTAGCCACCAACATCGGGGTCACTGCCACCATCGCGTATATTCTGGCTCCCAGAAAACGCGATTTAAACATCAACTCCCAAAAACAAATTCCCACCATTTCTGATAATTCGGGGATTCAAAACCTTTTTCCAAAATAGTGGCGGGTTTTTGTTTTTCCGGCAAACTTTGAGAAGCGATATTTTCCGGCACAGAGACCACTTCTTCGCCGGGTTTTTTTAAGCCCAGTTTGCGCCGCGCCTCCAGTTCCTTGAATGACTCGGTTTGGTAATAGGCAATTAAATTCTTTAAGTTCTCCACTTCGTCCTTGTCCTTTGAAATGGCGGTTTTAAGGTTGCGAATTTCCTGATTGGTTTGATAGTTAAAATAGACCGAACGACCCAAAAGAAAAAGGGTGTAAACCAAAACGAGTATTAAAACCACACGGCTCAAAAACCCGAGCATAATTTTATTATACAAGGGAAAGGTACTTTCTACCAGCGCGTCTGGTTAGATGAAGAGGGCGGCGGACCTTGGGGCGGTTTAGGCCCCTTTTTCATCCACCACTCCCAGCCATAGTAGCCGCCAACCGCGGCGCCGGCGGCCACAATAAGAATGGCCAAAGTGATGATGAGACGGGTGTAATCCGCGGGCCTTTTAGTTTCTTCGGGTTTAATTTTGCCCTGCTCCACCAAGGGCTCGGGCGCCACTTCCGCGGGGGGCGAGATTTTCTCCGTCTCGGGCGCGATTTCTTTTGTCGGCGTTTCCTCTGCGGCAAAAACCGGGGACACGCCGCCAATGGGAATTACTGCCTCCACGGTCGGCGAGGGAGTAACCACGGCGGGCGCGGATTCTTCTTTTTTCTTGATAGTAAATTTTCCCAAAGCAAACTCTGCGCTTTGATTGCCTAAAGTGTCAGTCACAGAAATTTTAACATTGTGTTCGCCTTCATTTAGAGAACTGGTTTCAATGGTAATCCGCCAAAAACCATTGATGTCGGCTGTGGTCTGGGCTGTAATTGCCGGCGACTCAACAGTGATGATAATTTTACTTAACGGCTCGGCCACGCCTTCAAAAACCAAAGTGGCGCCCGGTTCAATGGTTTGGCTAAGGGGGCCTTGGGTTAAGGTGGGCTGGCTCGGAGCAGTGGTGTCCAAAGTGATGGTGGCGGCGTAAATAATAGAGAGATTGCCCGCCGCATCCTTAAACCAGACATAAATAGTTTTCAAGCCATCGCCCGGAGTTAATTGCCAGGTCTTTTCCAAGGCAAAGGGTTCAAAAAGTTCTGTGTCAAAAACTCCGTCATTGGAAAGCGCCATTTGAGTTACACCGGAAGTGGCGTCTTGGGCCGTAATTACTAACGCCACGGTCATGGTGTTAGTATACGCAGCGCCTTGATTGATGGATAGGGCTCCGGCGGGAGGAACAGTGTCAAAAATAAACTGGGTATTTAACTGGTCATTATTTCCCGCCGCGTCCGCGACTTTCACCTGAATCTGATGTTTCCCTTCAGTTAAAACCAAGGGCTGATAACTAAAACTAGCAGCCGTAAAATTGGCTTGGGCGGCAGGAACAGGATTTCCATCCAGGCCTACATAAGAATTATCAAGGTCAAAACCGCCATTTTCAGTAAAAGTGGCGGAGATAATTGGAATGGCATTCAAAAAAGAACCGTCAACGGGCAAAAAATTCGTAATACGAGGCGGTAGATTATCTTGAGAGGCCGCTGGTAAACTTTCCCCGGAAAAAGCCGAATAAGCGCCGTCCAAGGCCTCTACCTGATAGATGTATTCTGTCCCTGTTAAAGCAGTATTGTCAATAAACGTCTTGGTCGTCGCGTCAACAGCCCCAATGGAATCGCCGAAAGAAGTAGAAAAAGTTCGGCGATAGATATTGTAGCCGGTCACAAAATTGCTGGTTGAAAAATCCCAGG
>CAZKOU010000037.1:640-4866 GCA_964554505.1 uncultured Candidatus Saccharibacteria bacterium | reverse complement strand
GCTGGCGCCGCGGCTTTGGCTTTCAAAGGCAAATAAAACAATCCTAAACCAAAGTTCTCAATAACTAAAAAAATTAGAATAAACCAAAAAAGTAGCTTTTTCATTTTTTCTCCTTATACCTCCTTGTTCGCTTCTTTGCCCCTCTTCTGGTTTACCCTAATCTCTTAGTTCCCCTTTTCCTAAACACACGGTCGTTGCCTAAGAACCCAAGAAACTAACGCTATGCTTAATATAAAGATTTTGGCTATTTTTTGTCAAGTCGGAAAGTTGTGGAAAACTATCTTTTATGGTATAAAAATAGCAGGACATAGGACATAGGTAATAGGGGGCGAGTAGCTCAATGGCAGAGCAGGCGTCTTATACACGCCCGGTTCTAGGTTCGAATCCTAGCTCGCCCACCACCCTTCGCTCCTTCGGAGCTTCGGGTGACAAGCCATATTTACTTGACTTTAAGGATTTTTTCTGGTATAATGGTAATAGAAAAGGTGAAGTAGGTTGGAGGCAAAAGGAGAAATCCTAATGCCTCTATCTAAACTCAACAAATTCAAACTCGTTAAAGCCGCTTTTATTCTGAAACTTCTGCTTTTTACTTTCTCTCCTCCCCTTGCTCACGCTACGACCGACGAGTTAGTTAACTTAATTAACCAAGACCGTTCTTCAATCGGATTACAATCTCTAAATCAGGACTCTGCCCTCTACCAAGCCGCTTTTTCCAAGGCCAAGGATATGCTCGCGGGCCAATATTTTGAACATACCTCTCCCGCGGGTAAAACCCCTTGGGCTTTTGTGCTGGAAAACGGCTATGATTACGCCGTGGCTGGGGAAAACTTAGCCATTGATTTTAAAAATGACGAAAACGCCCATTTTGCCTTTATGCGCTCCGCAAAGCACCGCGCTAACATTTTAAACCCTGATTTTGAAGATGTGGCTGTGGCCGAGGTTAAAGGCGAATTTGAAAACCGCCAAACCACCGTGATTGTGGAAATGTTTGGCGCCAAACGTTTGGGCGGAAAGCAAGTAATCAATCTGGCTAAATACTTTCTGGGCAATCTATTTTTAAACATTAAAAATCGCTTCCAAACCGCTCTCGTATCTCAGGCCTTAGCGCAAACTAATTCCTTAAAGACCTTTGAAGTAGGCCGCTTTTCTCATCTTTCCGCAACAGAAACCCAAAAAATCGTGGAACAGGAATTAAAAGAGTTGGCGCAGGAGAAGATTACCCTAACCAGCGGCTCTCAAGCGTTGGAGGTTTCTCTGGAAGAAATGGGCGTGGAATTGGACGCCGCTGAATTAACCGTGCAGATTCAAAAAACCAATCAGCGCTTTTTTCTCTTTCGCCGACCCAAAGAATTCTCTCCTTTGATTTTAATTAATCTTTCTAAGTTTAATGAGTTTACCAATAAAATTCGCTCCCAAGACCAACCGCTTCCTTTAGACGCCGAACTTGTCTTTGAAAAAGAGAAAATCAAAATCGCGTCCGGAAAAGCGGGTTTTGAAGTTGACGCCGAGGGGTTGATTAACGAGGTGGGGGCTTGGCTGGACAACGAAAAATTACTGCCCCTTTCCCTTTCCTGGCAAAAAGCAGAACCGAAAATCAAAGAAGAAAACCTTGCTGACGCCAAGGCGTATTTGGAAAAAGTTACTCAAACGCCGCTCGTCTTGTTAGTTAATGAAAAAAAAGCAACCATTACGTCGGCGGAAATTTTTGGCTGGTATAAACTTACCTCGCTTAATGAAGATAAACTAAAAGAAACCGTGGCCAAAAAAGCCGCGCAACTGGAAACCAAGGTTGTGGATAAAAAGGTTTATCCAAGCGGCGAGGTGGCGGATGAAGGCAGAGACGGTCTGAAAATCAATCAGGACGAAGCGATTGCTAAAATTAAACAGGCCTTAGCCAGTGGTCAAGAACAGATTGTTTTAACCACTGTAATCGTGGCGCGCGCCACCAAAATTATCCAGCCCGAATTTAATCCGGGTCTTTTCCCCGGTAAATACATTGAAGTAAATCTTTCTAACCAGAAACTTTACCAGTTTGAAGGGGAAAATAAAATCGGTGAACACTTGGTTTCCACGGGTAAATGGTCTATGCAAACGCCCATTGGCACTTTTTCCATTAACAATAAAACGCCGCGCGCTTATTCGGCCACCTACAATCTCTATATGCCTTACTGGATGAGCTTTATCGGCGGCAAATACGGCATTCACGAACTGCCGGAATGGGCCAATGGTTACAAAGAAGGCCAAAACCACTTGGGCACCCCGGTTTCCCACGGTTGTATTCGTTTAGGCGTGGGCGACGCGCAAGCGGTTTACGACTGGGCCGAAGTCGGCACCGTGGTTTATATCCATAAGTAAATTGAAAGGAGGTTAAAATGTAATCACCAACCAACAACCTATTTACACCTGCCGGCCGGCGACGCTCTACCAAGCATTGCGGGCAGGCCCACCCCGCCCGGACTCTTGTTCTTGGCGGGGTTTTATGAATAAGAGGTATCTTGACTAGACCACCGCCACCCAGCACACATGGCTTTGATTTCCACATCCGCATATCCACATCCGATGTGGACATAGATAGGAAGTCGAGTGGCTCCCGAATTAAAACCTTCACAAACTTTTGAAAAAATCTCTTAAAATAGAACGAAGCGTTGTTTTTCCTTTTGTTGTCTTAAAGTATTGCTCGCGCCGCCTGGCATCTTTTTTTGATCGATGTGCTTCAAAATAAATAATCTCTAAGGGTATACGTTTGGCTGTTGAAGTATTCTTGCCAATCCTATGTTCATCCAGTCGCCGCTTGAGATTATTGGTGATTCCTATATAAAATTTACTATCTTTTAAGCTTCTTAAAATATAAACATACCAGAAATTCATATATTTTTGTTAGCAGTGAACCATTCGCTATCACTCAGGTACACTGCATGAACTACTCGCTAAATATGGCTTGCCATGAACTCGAGCGTTAGCGAGTAGTTCATGGCTCCGGGGGCGCGATTCGAACGCGCAACCTTCTCGTTAACAGCGAGCCGCTCTACCGTTGAGCTACCCCGGATCAATTTCAATTTTAGACCAATCTGGAAATATTATCAAGGGAAACCAATTCAGCCATAAAACCAATTGGACTTATCCACAGTTTGGGCTCTTGACACACAATATATAGCGTTTTAGTTTAGGAAATGGACACCAAATATAGGTGCTCTTTTTTGCTCTCATTTTAAGGAAACCCATGCTTTGCCCCAACTGCCATAAAAATAACAGCGCGGTGATTGAATCCCGGGATTCGGGAGGCGACATCCGCCGCCGGATTTGCCTTGATTGCCGCCACCGTTTTACCACTTACGAAAAAATTGAGGTGCCTAATTTAGCGGTGCTCAAAAAAGACGGACGCAAAGAGCCCTTTGTTCGGCATAAAATCCTTTCGGGTATTGCCAAGGCCTGCGAGAAAAGACCCTGTTTTGGGGAAGCAGAGGAAATAACCTCGCAGATTGAAGACGAAGTATATGCTTTGGGAAAAACGGAAATTGAAAGCAAAATAATCGGCGAGAAGGTCCTGGAAAAATTAAAAGAAACCGACAAAGTGGCTTATTTAAGGTTTGCTTCGGTTTACCGTTCCTTTGAATCGCCGGAACAATTTGAAGAAGAATTGAAAGAGATTAAAAATCGTGATTAAGTTATGACTAAGCAATGATTAGGTGATGACATAATTGGATGAAGGAGGGGATAAAGGAGGGTTTACTCTCGTTTGTCACCAACTTTACCCAATCCCCGCCCAAAACGGGGTGAACCTGAATAAGGAGATGAACCAAAAATGGCCACGGATGAAAATGGGCAAGACGAGCAAAATGGGAAAAAGATAGAACTTTCCGAAGCGGGAAGAAAGGCGCTGGAGAATCGGTATCTTAAGAGAGACGCAACAGGAAAAATCATCGAAACCCCTGAAGAAATGTGTCGGCGCGTAGCCGCTTGTATTGCTTCGGCCGAACACTTTGGTGGCGAAAACAACGGTGGTTTAGAAGCGCTAACCAGACAGTTCGCCGCGCTTATGGTGGAACGGGAGTTCATACCCAACTCGCCCACACTGATGAACGCAGGCAAAGAAAATGGCTTGCAGCTCTCGGCGTGCTATGTACTGCCTGTGCCGGATTCTCTCAAAGGAATTATGACGACAGCCACCAATGCGGCCTTGATTCACCAGTCAGGAGGCGGCACTGGTTTCAGCTTCTCTAATCTTA
>CAZKOU010000037.1:0-630 GCA_964554505.1 uncultured Candidatus Saccharibacteria bacterium | reverse complement strand
CCAACGGAAGTCCTGTTAGAAGCACGAACGGCATCGCCTCTGGCCCAGTTAGCTTTCTTAGGGTCTTTGATGCTGTGACGGCTGAAATCAAGCAGGGCGGCACGCGGCGCGGCGCGAATATGGGTATATTGCGCTGCGACCATCCGGATATACTGGAGTTCATTGGTTGCAAGCTCTCCGGCGGTATCACAAACTTCAACATCTCTGTCACGGCCACAAACCGGTTTATGGAGGCGCTGGAGAAAGGCGGGGAATACGAACTCTTAAACCCTTTCACAAAGGCAGTAGATGGCCGTCTGAATGCCCGAGAGGTCTTCGGCCGCATCGTTGAGGCGGCTTGGCGAACCGGGGACCCAGGCCTGGTCTTTATTGACCGCATCAATGCTTCAACCGACAATCCTGTACCCGAGCTCGGTCCCATTGAAGCTACCAATCCCTGCGGCGAACAACCCCTTTACTCTTTTGATGTCTGTAACCTGGGCTCTATCAACCTGGCGGAGATGGTCAAGGAAAACAGTCAGGGGCGAGAAGTGGATTGGGAAGAACTGGAAAGGGTAGTTCGATTGGCTGTCCGCTTTTTGGACGATGTCATCGAGGCCAACCCCTATCCTTTGCCTGAAATCGACGCAC
>CAZKOU010000036.1:2945-5150 GCA_964554505.1 uncultured Candidatus Saccharibacteria bacterium | reverse complement strand
TTTTTGGTTAATGGTCTGGGCTGGGACCTGGGAGAGTTGTCCGCCTTAGGCGGACGTTGCCCCTCCTTCCCATCTCCTGGCTCGGACTATTCACCAAAATAATTTTGGGGGAAAGGTTGGAGAAAAAATGATTAAAAAAATTTTGTCCGGTTTGGTTCTTTTTGCTTTTTTTACTATCCCCACGGTCGTCTTAGGAGCTAACCAGAACTTAATTTTGTCCCAAACCGCTTTTAATATCACCCAGGGAAAAGAGGCGACCGGGATTATTGCCAGTCCCGGGGACACGCTCCGCTACACGCTTTCCACGACCAATAGTGACAAAAAGACGATTTTTGGCTATGTCGCCTCAATTGATTTAATTGATGTTTTGGACGACAGCGAACTCTTAATTTCAGACAGCGACCCCTTTAAACTGGAGGGCAAATCAATCAAATTTAATCCTGTGGATATTCAAGCCAACGAAAAGGTTACCCACCGGTTTGCGGTTAAGGTTAATAATAAACCGGTTAATTTTGTCCTTAAATCCAAATACGGCAATGGCTTATGGCTCGGTATTTCCAAGGTTGGCGTTTTAGCGCTCAATGCCGAAACCTCTCTTTATGTTCGTAATGTTTCCCGCAAAGAAGATAAATTCAAAGTGGAAACCGAGGCATTTTTCGGCGAACAATTAGAGTATCTTTTATGGGTTAAAAATGTCGGCAATCTGGCTTTGACTAACTTGGAAGTTAAGCCGATGATGCCTTTTCAAGGTAAGGTTTTATTGGCTTTGGATACTGGCGCGACGCTCGTCAACCAAGCTAAGCCCAGCGCTCTAACTTTAACCAATAATAGCTGGTCAACACTTTTTAGCAAATTGATTCAAAATGACACTTTGCATTTGAAATTCAAAGCCGTAGTTTCTGACGAGACCGAGCGGCAATTGGTTATTGCGGTGTCGGTGCGCGCCAATGATTTGACTGTTCAAAACGCCAGCGCGCCGATTTGGGTAGTCAAAAAACCTGTGGCTAAGCCGGAAGATAAAAAAGAAGAAAAGAAAGTGGAAGAAAAAAAACAGGAAGAAGTAAAGATTCAGCCCGCTGTAGCTCAAACCACGACCGTGGTACCAGTTAAGGTTTTGCCCAAAGCCGGCGCGAACGAAGCCATTGGCGCTTCCGCTCTTTCCGTGGTTTCTATCTTCGGTCTCATTTACCGCCGCCAGAAAAAATGGCTGGATATTCTTTTAAGAGGGTTGTAAAATTGAACTAATGAGCACTAAAGAAGAGTTAGGGGAATTACTTAAAATTGAAGAGAAAAGGAAGCGGGCAGCGGCAATTGAAGCCGAAATGGGTCTTAGAGATTTTTGGCTTGACCGCGAAAAATCCACAAAATTTGCGCAGGAATTAAGCCAACTCCAAAAAGAAATTGAAGAGTTTGAAAAAGCGAACACAGAAGAAGAGTTGGCAAAGTTAGAACTTAAGACCCTGCTTTCCGGGCCACACGATGTTTTACCCGCCATTTTATCCATCCACGCCGGCACCGGCGGCACCGAGGCGCAGGACTGGGCTTCAATGCTTCTTCGGATGTATCAGCGTTATGGCCAGCGCCGCGGTTTTGAAGTGGCAATTTTAGACCAGACCCCGGGCGAAGAAGCGGGCATTAAATCCGCCACTTTAGAAATACGCGGGCCTTTGGCTTTTGGCTACTTAAAATCCGAAGCCGGCGTGCATCGTTTGGTGCGCATTTCGCCTTTTGACGCTGACCGCGCCCGCCACACTTCTTTTGCTTTAGTGGAGGTCATTCCCGAGATTCCGGCCGCTGAAGAAGCGGCTATTGACCCAAAAGAACTCAAAATTGACACTTTCCGCGCTTCGGGGCACGGCGGTCAAAATGTCAACAAAGTGGAAACCGCGGTGCGTCTCACTCATTTGCCGACCAATATCGTGGTCTCGGTGCAAACCCAGCGCTCCCAAGGGCAGAATCGCGATTTGGCGCTTAAAATTTTACAAGCCAAACTCTATCAGTTAAAATTAAAGGAGCAGGAACAAAAAACCCGCCAACTACGCGGCGAGTATTTAGCCGCCGAGTGGGGCAATCAAATCCGCTCCTATGTTCTGCAGCCCTATCAAATGGTCAAAGACCACCGGACGGGATACGAAACCGCGGATACTAAAGCAGTACTGGACGGGGAGTTGGACGGGTTTGTGGAAAGTTACCTGAAGAGCAATA
>CAZKOU010000036.1:0-2845 GCA_964554505.1 uncultured Candidatus Saccharibacteria bacterium | reverse complement strand
AGCAGATGGAAAATTTTTGGAAGTTACAAGTTGTTCAAAAGGCGCACCAGTTAGTTATTGAGATTTATCATTTAACAGAGAAATTTCCTACTCAAGAAAAATTCGGATTGGTTTCACAGATGAGAAGAGCAATAATTTCTGTGGTTGCTAATATAGTTGAGGCCACCAAGAGACGAACATTGAAGGAAAAACGCAGTTTTTTTCAGATTGCCGATGGATCCTTGGAGGAATTAAAATATTACTTGATTTTATCAAATGAATTAGAATTTATCAATAAACATGAGAGTGATAAGGCAAGAGAAATGGCGCGGGAAGTCGGGGCGATGCTTCATAGCTTTTCGCAAAAATCAAAATATTAATACTAGCGCAGCGATTATTGCTTATTACTCTATTACTTTATTACTGGAGTTTTCATGGATTTTAAACAATTAAAACAATTATACGGCTTGCAAAAAAAGGCCAAACAGGTGCAAAAAGAACTGAAGGATTTGGAAGTGGAAGCCAAAGCCGAGGGGGTAGTGGTGGTTTTTGACGGGGAACAGCACTTAAACCGTCTGGAAATTGATGAGACGATGCTTTCACCGGAAAAAAAGCGCGATTTAGAAGAGGCGCTCAAAAAAACCATTTCCGAAGCCATCTCGCGTGTTCAAGCCCTCGCCGCCGAAAGAAGCAAAGAAATAATGAAAGATATGGGCTTGAATATCCCGGGGATGGGTTGACAATTCCGGCTTAATATGTAACAATAAGATTAAGTTCTTTAACAATCCAATCCTTGTGCCTGCCCGCCAATGCCTCTACTTCTTGCCTTTATTTTAGCAAGATCAGGCACTGGTTGCGGGCCCGTTTGGTATGTCTTATCATAAGGCATGGCAGGCGGGGCGGTGAAGGCAGTCCTATCCTAAACTTGTCTAAGGATGGTTTACCATCCGTAGCCTTGGCGTAGGATGGAGCTGACTAACCGTCAGAAGGGTGTAATCCTGGATGGAAACTTCGGAATCTTCCCGTGTCTTCGGACGCCGTTTGATTACGCTTGGGGTGTGTCTAATATGGACGATAGCGCTAATCGTTGCTTATTATGGATTCGTAGCAGTCAAGTTGATTTTCCTGTTATTCTTCATAATTGAAATGCTCGGAATCTTGATATTATTTTTTAGTTATGAGATATATGAAGATCGGGATAACCAAAAACTCTCGCAGATGACTGATGAACAACTTGAACAGAGGTTAGAAGGATTGGACAATATATTAGATAGAAATCCGAGCGGCATTGAATTTCTTTGTATATCCCTTGAAGAAGGCGATCATCCAATGATAATTTTTGGTATTTTGGTCTTTATGGCTATTGTGGTTCTATCTGGTACGTTTTTGGGGGTCTTAATCCAATTTGCATTTACATAGATCAAATCGCATCCGAAGTGAACGAACCGAGATACCTCTGGTAAATCGCACTTATCGCCCTTCCCCCACGGCCCCCCCACCCATTGGGCCGTGTTTTTTTTGTTGACATTTTACTATTTCAGGATATATACTTTCTATGGACTTACCTTAGGAGGTGAAAGCACATTGAAATTTTCGCCATTAGATTGGTTTAGCCAATTGAAGCCACCCAAAACAGAGCCGCAAATACCTGGTTTATCGGCAACAGATAAGATTACCTTTTGGCCCCTTGTGGTGGAGTTTAGAAAACTTATTTCCTCTTTCTTTGCTGACTACCCTCTGGATGACTACCCTTCGGATGAGCGCTTTCCACATTTTAATGAGTTTATGAAATCTTACCCTGGTCCAGCGGGAACAACTATTACGGTACACTTTGACGGATTACCAGATGGTGACGGTTTCGGTTTGTATGCTGAAATAGAATCAGAAAATAATCCATCCGTAACTATTTTATACGGACAGGGTTCCTTTCTTTGGCGATCCGATGGCTGGATAGTAATGGCACCAGGTGGCGGGAATCCATTTGTCTTGGAAGTTTGGAAACATTTTTGCCTTCAATCTTGCGACCTTTATGTAAGGTGGAATAGTAGCGGGTATTTAGTCAATGTCAAGTTTAGGAAAAGAGAAGAATCATCATACGGGGATTGGGTGCGGGAGCTAACGCACATTGAGGAAAGACCTTCACAGACAGAGAAAATATTGGAATTTGATTTTGATCGAGATGGTAATGTAGTGGCCATCTTGCCCCCAGAATATTTGATCGAAACAATCTATTTTCGCGAACCCCCGCACTTAATTCACGATTTGACGATTTGTGATATCCTTCCCTCGTCTTTTCGCAAACTCGTGCCGGTCAGAATCGACCTGCGTTGGATTCTTGCCAAGGTAAGGAATAGTTTATCTCTGGGAGAGGGAGAGAAATAGCACACGGTCCATTCCGTCTCGGGCCGTGTTTTTTTTGTTTCAAAAATCCCAAATTTTCCTAAATCGCCTAAAATCGCCATTTTCCCCAAATTTTCCCTAAATCACCCAATTTTCAAACCCGTTATTTTGTCTTCCCATAAGGCGATCGCCTTATGGGAAGATTTAGGCATTTAATTTTTTTAAGAGAACTGGTAAAATAAACTAATGCTTAAACTCATCGTTGGTCTGGGAAATCCCGGGAAAAAGTATGCCAAAACGCGGCACAATGTCGGGTATCTGGTTTTGGATGGGCTGAAAAAACATCAAAACGAATTAGGTAGGGTTGAACTATTCAAGCCCGGGGTTTTTATGAATGTTTCGGGTGCGGCGGTGGCTAAGAAAATTAGAAAAGAGGGGACTTCGCCGAGCGAGATTTTGGTCATTTTGGACGATTTGGATTTGGAACTGGGCAAAATTCGGGTGCGTATTTCCGGCTCTTCGTCCG
>CAZKOU010000035.1:1372-5171 GCA_964554505.1 uncultured Candidatus Saccharibacteria bacterium | reverse complement strand
TCGCTCCTTAAAAACCCTTCTTTGTCCGCATCCAAAATCGCCACCAAAGAGACCTCCGGCAAATCCAAGCCCTCGCGCAGTAAATTAATGCCCACCACCACATCATAAACACCTAAACGTAAATCACGCAAAATTAGCGGGCGCTCTAATGTCTCAATATCCGAATGAAGATAAGCCACCTTAATGTTTCTTTCCAAAAGGTACTCGGTTAGGTCCTCGGCCATACGCTTGGTTAAAGTGGTGACCAAGACCCTTTGCTTCTTGGCGGTCCGGGCGAAAATTTCTAAAATTAAGTTTTCTAACTGGTTGGCTGTGGCTCTAATTTCCACTTCCGGGTCCACCACGCCCGTGGGCCGAATTAGTTGTTCCACTACTTGTTTGGAGCGCGCAAGTTCCCACTTTGCCGGCGTAGCCGAAGTGTAAACTGCCTGACCCATTCTTTTTTCAAACTCCGCAAATTTCAGGGGGCGATTATCCAAAGCCGAGGGCAGGCGAAAGCCAAAATCCACCAAGTTCTGCTTGCGGGAGCGGTCTCCTTCGTACATACCGTTAATTTGGGGAATGGTCATATGGGATTCGTCAATAATCAAAAGATAATCTTTATCAAAATAGTCAATCAAGGTATAAGGCGGCGCGCCGGGGGAGCGGCGGTCAAAATAGCGGGAGTAATTCTCAATGCCCTGACAGGTTCCGGTTTGCTCAAGCATCTCCAAATCAAAATTAGTTCTTTGTTCTATGCGCTCGGCTTCTAAAAATTTGCCTTGTTTCTTAAATTCTTTAAGGCGTTTTTTTAGGTCATCACGGATTTCAGCGGCGGCCTTTTTTAAGAGGTTTTCCGGAGTTAGATAGTGGGTGGCCGGGAAGATGATTATTTTTGGAATCGGTTTAATCGCCTTGCCGGTTAAGGCGTCAATCTCGGTTATTTTTTTTAGGATTTGCCCTTGGAATTCCAAACGCACGGTAAAATCAGACCATGCCGGGAAAATCTCTACTGTCTCGCCGCGCACGCGGAAACAAGAGCGAAAAAAATCCATATCATTTCTTTCATAGCCAGTCCGTGAGAGTTTGCGGAAAAGTTCGGTCCTGGGGTATTCTTGTTCAATTTTTAAGTTGACTGTAATTTGAGAATAATGCTCGGGCGAGCCCAAACCATAAATGGCCGAAACCGAAGCCACGATTAAAACATCTTTTCGGGTGAGGAGTGAATGAGTGGCGGCGTGGCGGAGGCGGTCAATTTCGTCGTTGATTGAAGCGTCTTTTTCAATATAAGTGTCGGTTTCCCGCACATAGGCCTCGGGTTGGTAGTAGTCGTAGTAGGAAACAAAATAGTGCACCGCGTTGCTTGGAAAGAACTGGCGGAATTCATTATAGAGTTGAGCGGCTAATGTCTTGTTGTGAGAGATGATTAAAGTGGGCTTTTGTACTTGCGCCACGACCGACGCCATAGTAAATGTCTTGCCGCTGCCCGTGACGCCCAGCAGGGTTTGGTGTTTTAAGCCCTTTTTCAGTCCCCGAGTCAGTTTTTTGATGGCTTGGGGTTGGTCGCCAGTGGGAGTAAAAGGCGCTTTTAACTTAAATTTCATCTTTCACCTCGCGCATATTTTGCCAATGGGTCCTGCCCCGCATATTCCGCACTGGGCGTAGAGGACGAAGTCCCTTGCCCAGTAAGGAGTTGTGCGGGGTCGCCAGTGGGAGTAAAAGGCGCTTTTAACTTAAATTTCATATCCTTAATTTTACCATATAGAGGTGTTAAAATAGAAGCATGTCCAATCTGGAATCCCAAGTTAAAACCCTGCCTCGCTCTCCCGGCGTTTATTTTTTCAAAAACAGCAAGGGAGAGGTCTTGTATATTGGCAAGGGAAACAATTTGAAAAACCGCGTCAGTTCGTATTTTAAGGACGAGTTATCAAGGGGGCCCGGAATTGAACAGATGCTTCTTAAGGCCACGGAAGTGGAGGAGAGGGTATGTGATTCGGAAATTGAGGCCTTGCTCTTGGAAGCCAAATTGATTAAGGAATACCAACCCAAATATAACGCGCGGCTTAAAGACGACAAGTCCTTTAATGTAATTCGGATTTCCCGGGAAGAAGAGTATCCGCGCCTTTTATTGGTCCGTCAGAAAAATTTGGCTTATGAAAAAGAAAAGCATAAAAAATCCCGTTTTTTCGGACCCTATACTTCGGCTGGACAACTTAGACAGGCCTTAAAAATCCTGCGACGGATTTTTCCCTTTTGCAATTTAACCCCGAATGAGAAAAAGCGCGCTCTTAAATTAAATCGTCCCTGCCTTTATTATTCCCTGAATCTTTGCCCGGGCGTTTGCGTCAATAAGGTTCCTGTTTTAGAGTATCGCCAAATTATCAAGGGCTTGATTGATTTTCTGGAGGGCCGGAAAATTAAAGTCATCAAGGAAACTAAGAAAGAGATGAAGGCCGCGGCTCAAAAAAAAGAATTTGAAAAAGCCGCCAAATTGCGCGACCGTCTTTTTGCTCTGGAACATTTGACTCAATTCTCCCGCTTACGGTTTTTTGAGGGTATCTTAATTGGAGTAGAGAAGAGCACCAAGGTTCCGCACAGGGTAGAGGCCTACGATGTCTCCAACATTTTTGGTCAATACACGGTCGGCGCGTTAGTAACATTTTTACATGGCCAAAAAGACGGGGATTCTTATCGTAAGTTTAAGATTAATCCGCCGGCTGGCGGAGCGGCTGGCGGAGAAGGAATTAATGATGCCGCGGCTTTAGCCGAGGTCTTGCGCCGCCGCTTGGCTCACTTAGAATGGCCCTACCCGGATTTAATTATGGTAGATGGCGGCAAAGCCCAACTCAATGCCGCCCAAAAAGTACTTTTTAATAAAGGACTAAAAATCCCACTCTTGGCCGTGGCTAAAGGACCTTCCCGCAAAAAAGCCGAGCAATTCTGGCACGGCCCCAAAATCTTGAAGGACGAAAAGAAAATCCGTCAAATAATGGCTGAAGCCCATCGTTTTGCTATCCGGTATTATCGGTTGTTGCACCGCAAGGGATTGCGGGAAAAGTAAAATAATGCTACTTTCAAAGAGACCGAGAAAGAGGTGGTACCTTTGGCCGAGCAATCAGAGGAGTTGACCGAGCAATCAGGGGAGTTGAAAGTTGTCAAGGCGATTATCGAGAATACGCGTGGTCAGGTTTTGTTTCTTTGTCGCGCACTCGATGAACCATGGGAGCCGGGCCAGTGGGAGTTGCCTGGCGGTAAACTTGAACCCTGCGAGTATGGTCAAGAATGCCCGGCTCGCGAGATTGGGGAAGAGACCGGTTTAGTGGTATCGTCTACAAGAGAGTTTGCCAGGGTCAAGATGCCGAATGCCAGACCGGGCTATAACCCATACAAAACAATTCACTTTATCTTTTTTGAATGCTCTCTGGCCGTCGCCGACGACCCCATCCCACGATTAAGCCCAGAGCATAGTGCTTGTGCTTGGTTAGACCCAGACACGGCCTTGAGATTTTTCGCCACACACACGTCACAGGCATCAAGGATTTCTCTTGTCGCCTTGGCGCTTTATCTTTGTCAAGTTTCAAGAGAGCCGTAGATTCTCTCGAAGAAAGTCCCGGCGAGCCCACCCGTCAAACCGGTGGGTTTTTTCTTTATTTAATTTTATCCTATATTTAATATGGAGGGTCCGCCGTAGTGCGCACTGTGATAACAGTCCCGATACGATCGGGACGTTTCACAGTAAGCACGAAGGAGGATAAAGATTTTTTATGCCCAGCAAACTCATTGTCGCCAACTGGAAAATGTATCCAACTTTGGCGGATTC
>CAZKOU010000035.1:0-1362 GCA_964554505.1 uncultured Candidatus Saccharibacteria bacterium | reverse complement strand
CCAGCAAATTAAACATTATTTAGAAGAAGAAAGCGGCGTGGAAGTGGTTATCTGCCCGCCTTTTCCTTTTATCTTTCCCTTAGCCGACCTTTTTTCGCACCAACCCCTAAACCATCTTTTTTTGGGCGCGCAGAATATCGCGCCATGGGAGGAGGGGGCCTATACCGGCGAGGTTTCAGCCAAGCAACTTAAAGGATTGGTTAAATATGTGATTATCGGCCATTCGGAGCGGCGGCGGTTTTTTGGGGAGAAAAATCAGCAAATCAACCAAAAATTAAAAATTGCTTTAGAATATAATTTGAAGCCCATTTTGGCTGTGGGCGAATATTACAAAACCGAGGGGAGTCAAAGCCGCGGCCGACCGCGCAAAGAAGAGGAAGCCGGCGATATTATCAAACAACTCCACGCGGCTCTGGAGGGCGTGCCGGCAGCTAACATCAGAAACATTATTATTGCTTACGAACCGGTGTGGGCCATTGGCACGGGCGAAGCCGCCAGTCCGGCTTACACCTTAACTCAAGTGGCGCGCTTGCGCAAAGTGGTGGGAGGTGAAATTAAAGTGCTTTACGGCGGGAGCGTTAATTCCAAAAACATTGCGGCGTTCTTGAAACAAGCCGGCGTGGACGGGGTCTTGGCCGCCACCTCCACGCTGAAAGCAAAGGAGTTTATGGAGATGGTGAGAATTGCGAATGTGATTTAATACAATTTCTAATTAACCTAATAAAACCCCAATTCCCGAATGTCTAACGGCTAAATGATTCTGGTTATCAGTTATCAGTTATTGGTTAGAATAATTAGAGCAATTAGAAATTAGAAATTATGAAAAAGAATATCGTTATCCTCGGCGCGGGATTTGGAGGTTTACGTTGCGCCTTGGATTTGGAAAAGAAAATCCGCCTTCTGAAGAATTACCGTCTGATTTTAATTGACAAGCAAAAGGACCATCTTTTTACCCCTCTTTTATATGAAATGGTCTGCGGCCAAAACATTGATTTAGCTCAAACACCGCTCGTGGAGTTAGTACATAATAAAAAAATCCAATTCTTGCCGGACGAAGTGAAAAAAATAGACATCGCGCAACGCAAGGTATTTACCCAAACCACGACCGTGGATTTTGAGTACTTGGTTATTGCTCTGGGCTCGGAAACGGATTTTTATCATATACCCGGCTTATCAAAGCACGCCTTTTCTTTGAAAACATACAATGACGCCAATAGAGTTTGTCAGGCCTTGGAAGGAACTTTGCAACGAGTTGCCGGCGTTTCTCCCGCTCAAAAAGCGCTCTGGCGTTTGAGAATTGTCGTTGTCGGCGGCGGACCCACGGGCGTTGAATTAGCCGCGATTTTGCCGCATTACCTTAAG
>CAZKOU010000034.1:0-5186 GCA_964554505.1 uncultured Candidatus Saccharibacteria bacterium | reverse complement strand
TTTATCTCTTCAGCCGAGACCAAAAAAGTCACGGATTTCTTAAAGACCGAGGGCAAGACCGCTTACGATGAGTCCATTCTTTCTTACGAACCGGCTCGCACCACTGGCGAAGAAGGAATGGTTGTTGACGATGAAATGTTTGACCAAGCCAAAGCGGTTGTTATTCAAGCCGGCCGGGCTTCGGCTTCGCTTTTACAGCGCCGGCTGCGCCTTGGCTACGCTCGCGCCGCGCGCCTGCTGGATTTAATGGAAGAAGCCGGCGTGGTCGGTCCGGAACAGGGCTCAAAACCCCGCGAAGTACTGGTCGGTCCCGAGGCGCTGATTAAAGGGGAAAATCCGGATATCTAATATGGTCACGCCATTCCAACATCCAATTTTTCAATAATAATTAGTTTGAGTATTGGAATTTGAAGATTGATTGAACATTGAACATTGGAGCTTGGAATTTCTAAACATTTGTTTCGCCCACCCACCCGTTTCCAAGCGAAGACAGCAAGGCAAGGACTTAGTGCTTCGCGATGCGAATTTTAGTTATTTATCCACAACTTGCGCGCTTAATCAAGGTTTCCTAATATAAAGACGACCGGCTTATCTTTAATTATATGAACGGATTTCGGCAGATTGCCCTGACTTCTTTACCGCGGCTGGCCACGCGCTTGGTTAAATTGCGCCAAAGGCGAAGTTTTTCTTTGGCTGACTTGGAAGAAAAAAGCCGGGTCAAGAAAGAATATCTTTTGGCTTTAGAGGAGAGCCGGTTTAATGATTTGCCCGGCGAGGTTTATGCCTTTTCTTTTCTCAAGGCCTATCTGGCGGTTTTTGAAGTCCCATCTGAACCCTATCTTAATCTTTTGAGAACTGAACTTTGCTGGCTGGCCAAGCAAAGCAGCCGCGAGGTGGCGTTAAGACCGCCCTCGCGCGTGAAAGAGCCGTTTTTTACTTTGACGCCCAAGACCTTGAGCATCGGCCTGATTATTTTTTTTGTTGCCGGCGTTTTGGGTTATATCTGGTGGGGCGTGAAGGATTTTGCCAATCCCCCGCCTTTATTTGTGCAACTGCCAACGGAAAACAAAACTAACGCCTCGGAAATTCTGTTAGCCGGTCAAACCGCGTCTTTTGCCAATTTATTCATCAACCAGCAACCCGTGCCCGTGGCTCAAGACGGCCGCTTTGAGCAGAAAATCAAATTAGCCGCGGGGTTAAATACTATTGAAGTGGTGGCCAAGAACCGCCTTAACAAAGAGACCAAAAAAGTCATTCAAGTGCTGGCGGAGCCGCCGATAGGCGGATAGACACCGATAAGCCGATAAGCCGATAAGAAAACCCGCCTGCGCTCAATCTCTTGGAGTATCCTGTATTTACGGAATCTCCAAATAGATTTTGCTTCGGCGGGCAAGTAAGCCGATAAGCCGCGGGAGAAAGGAGAAAAAAAATATGAGCAAAGAAGAAAACGCGAAAAACGAAGCGCTTAATACCGCGATTTCCCAAATCCAAAAGGATTTTGGCGAAGGCGCGATTATGCGTTTAAATGAGGCCCGAAGAGTCAATGTGGAAGTTATTCCCACTGGCTCGCTTTCTTTGGATTTGGCTTTGGGCGTGGGGGGTGTGCCGCGCGGCCGCATTGTGGAGATTTTTGGGCCCGAGTCCTCGGGCAAATCCACCTTGGTTCTGCACATTTTAGCCAATGCTCAAAAAAGCGGCGGTTTGAGCGCTTACATTGATGCGGAGCACGCTTTTGACCCGGAATACGCGGCTAACATCGGGGTCAATTTAGACGAGCTTTTAATTTCCCAGCCCGATACAGGCGAGCAGGCCCTGGAAATCGCCGAGACATTAGTCAGAAGCAATGCTTTGGACGTGATTGCCATTGATTCTGTGGCGGCTTTGGTGCCTAAAGCCGAGATTGAGGGCGAGATGGGTGAAACGCAGATTGGCCTGCAGGCGCGGTTAATGAGTCACGCCCTGCGCAAACTAACCGGCGCGGTTTCCAAAAGTAAGACGTGTCTTATTTTCACTAATCAATTAAGAATGAAAATCGGGGTTTTCTTTGGCAATCCGGAAACCACGTCCGGGGGCATGGCTTTGAAATTCTATTCTTCTGTGCGCCTTGATTTAAGGCGGCTGGAGCAGTTAAAGGAAGGGGAAAATGTGATTGGCAATCGCGTGCGCGTCAAAGTGGTTAAAAACAAGGTGGCTCCGCCGTTCAAGCAGGCCGAGTTTGAAATTCTTTACAGTCAGGGCATTTCTTTAGAGGGCGATGTTTTGGATTTGGCGTGCCGGTTTGGTTTAATTGTCAAATTAGGCAGTTGGTATCAAATGGGTGAAGAAAAATTAGGCCAAGGCCGGGAAGCCGCCAGACAATATTTGAAAGACCACCCAAAATTAGTGGCGGATTTGCGTCAAGTCATTTTGGAAAAATCCAAGACCAATTGAGTTTGTCTAAGGAGGGGAAACTCAATTGGATGTGAATGATAAGAGGATAGGAGGATAAGCCGATAAGCCGTAAATAATTCGGATTATCCCCTTATCGGCCTATCGGCTTATCTTTTTATTATGAAAAGTATTCTCTGGTTTGACGAGATTTCCCGCAAACACATTCAGGAGGTAGGCGGCAAGGGGGCGAATTTGGGGGAATTGGTTAAAGCCGGCTTGCCCGTGCCGCCGGGTTTTGTAGTTACTTCCGGGGCTTATTTTGATTTTATTCGCCTTTTTAAGATTGATGCCTTAATCAAAAAAGAACTTTCCAAAATTAATCCCGAAAAGACCAAGACCCTAAATCACGCCTCGGATAAAATCCAGGCCGCTTTTCTGGAGAAAAAATTGCCTGCGGTTTTGGCCCGGGAGATTGAGAGTGGTTATCTTAAATTGATTGACAATTATCATTTAGCCGTGGCTATCCGCTCGTCAGCCACAGCCGAGGATTTGCCTAACTTTTCTTTTGCCGGGCAACAGGCCTCTTTTTTGAATGTGGCTGGCGTAGCAGCAGTGGTTTCAGCAGTCAAGAAGGCCTGGGCTTCGCTTTTTCTTCCCCGCGCCATTTACTATCGCGGCGTTAACAAGTTTAATCATCTTAAAGTCGGCATTGCCGTAATTGTCCAGCAAATGGTGGAAAGCCAGAAAGCCGGGGTCTTGTTTACCATTAATCCGGTTAATCGCCGCCAAGACGAAATGGTTATTGAGGCCGCCTTGGGCTTGGGCGAAGTGGTGGTTTCGGGCCAGATAACGCCTGACCGTTTTGTGTTAGCTAAGGATAACTTGAAGGTGAAATGGCAGGAAATTCATTCCCAGGAATGGCTGCTCGCCCAAAAGCAGGGTAAAAACCGCCATTTAAGGGTGCCGGCTGAAAAGAGAAATAAGCCCAAACTTTTGCCCGCGGAAATCAGTCAATTGGCGCGTCTGGGCAAAAAAATTGAACGCTACTATAAGAAACCGCAGGACACAGAGTGGGCCATTGACAAGAAAGGAAAAATCTTTTTTGTCCAGAGCCGTCCTGTAACCACACCCAAAAGAAGCATTCCTGTGGAAACCGAGGTTAGCGGAACGCAAAACGAGGTGTTGGCCAAGGGCATTGCCGCCTCTTTGGGCGTGGCTTTCGGGGCGGTGCGTTTAGTGCATCATCCTGCCGAAGTGGCCGAGGTTAAGGAAGGCGAGGTCTTGGTGGCCGAAATGACCAATCCTTCTTTTGTGCCGGCGATGAAAAGAGCTTCTGCCATTGTCACAGATACAGGGGGTTTAACTTCTCACGCCGCGATTGTGGCGCGCGAAATGGGCATTCCGGCTGTGGTGGGTACGGGCCGCGCCACCCATATCTTAAAAGACAGTCAAATGGTCACTGTGGACGGTAACAGCGGCTTGGTTTATAAAGGCAAGGTGAGTGTGATAACTAAAAAGACGCTCGCAGCGTCAGTACAAGAAATTGAAACCGCGACCAAAATTTATCTCAATTTATCCGAGCCAAAGATGGCTGAAAAATACGCCGGTTTGCCCGTAGACGGCGTTGGTTTGCTTCGGGCGGAGTTTATGCTGGCTGGTTTGGGCGAGCATCCCCAGTATCTAATCGCCAAGCAACAAGACGACCGTTTAGTCAGCCACTTGGCCGACGGCCTGGAAACCATTGCCCGGGCTTTTGCTCCCCGGCCAGTCGTCTATCGAGCCACGGATTTCAAAACCAATGAATACCGCGACTTAAAAGGCGGTGAAAAATACGAGCCCAAGGAAGAAAACCCGACTTTGGGTATGCGCGGCGCGGCGCGCTATTTGAAAAATCCTAAAATGTTTAATTTAGAATTAGAGGCAATCCTTAAAGTGCGGGACAAATATGCTCTTAAAAATATCTGGCTTTCCATCCCTTTTGTGCGCACCGTGGAAGAATGGGAAAAGGTAAAGAAGATGATTATTGCCAAAGGCCTTAAGTCCTCCAAAACCTTCCGTCTCTGGCTGGTGGTGGAGGTGCCCTCTAATGTTTTTTTGATTGAAGAATTCTGCGAGGCCGGTCTGGACGGTATTTCCTTTGGCAGCAATGATTTAACCCAGTTGATTTTAGGCGTGGACCGCGACAATCCCGCGCTTAAGGAAGAGTTTGACGAGAGAAACGAGGCCGTGCTTTCGGCTATGGAGCAGGTGATTAAAGTCACTCGAAAATACGGCGTTACTTCTTCCATCTGCGGTCAGGCGCCCTCGGTCTATCCCGAGGTGGTGGAGCGTTTGGTGGAGGCCGGGATTACTTCGCTGTCCTTAAACCCGGATGCGGTGGGTTGGGTCAGGAAGTTAGTGGCTTCAGTGGAGAAAAAAAGATAATTTTCTTTGTTTTATTTTTTATTTGCTATAATGAAAACAGAGGTCAACAAGGCAAATGAAAAAGGAGGGCGGTTTGGAAGAATTGATTAGAAAAATTTTAGCCATCTTTGGAATAATTATTTTTTTGGTTTCGCAATTTTTCTATTTTCCTTTTTCGGCTTTAGCGACCACCTACACCAAAACCTGGACCGCTCAAGCCGATTTTGAATCCAATGCCGTGACCAATGACCCTCCGGGCACTATCGGCACGCCAACCACCACCCGGACCAATGTCAATACCTCGGGCACTCCGGGCAGTGTCAGCATTACTTCAGTGGGCGCCACCTTAGATGACCTCTCTGGTTTGGGTTGTACCTATTCTTCCCCCACTCAATTTGGCCGTGGCATGGTTG
>CAZKOU010000033.1:0-5706 GCA_964554505.1 uncultured Candidatus Saccharibacteria bacterium | reverse complement strand
TTTTGGTTTCGGCTGAAGAGATACAGCTTCCCTGAATACGGCGGGGTTTGGCTAAGTCCGAAGACAAAAAGAGCATATCCCCGCGGCCTAACAATTTTTCCGCGCCCGAAGAGTCCAAAATCGTGCGCGAATCCACATTGGAGGCCACGGCAAAAGCCATACGCGCTGTGATATTGGCTTTAATCAAACCAGTAATCACATCCACCGAAGGTCTCTGCGTGGCCACTACCAAATGAATCCCTGTGGCGCGGGCCATCCGGGACAAACGGACAATCGCGCCCTCCACTTCATTGGCGGCTTGAGCCATTAAATCCGCCAGTTCGTCAATCACAATCACAATATAGGGCAAACGGCCGTCCGTGGGCCGGGCATTGTATTCGTCAATATCGCGGCGGTGGGAAGAAGAAAGCAAGTGGAAGCGCCTCTCCATTTCCGAAATCGCCCAGCGCAAAGCCGAGATGGTCTCTGCCACATCATTAATCACGGTCGCCAAAAGATGCGGCAGACCATTGTGATGCGTGAACTCCACTCTTTTAGGGTCAACTAAAATCAACCGCAAGGTGGCTGGCGAGTTGCGGTAAAGAAAAGAAGTAATTAAAGCGTGCAAGGCAATGGTTTTGCCGGAACCAGTGGAGCCGGCAATTAAAAGATGGGGCATTTTAGATAAATCCACGGCCAAAGGCAAACCCGCCACATCGCGGCCCAAAGCAATGGCTAAAGGCAATTTAACGCCTTGGAAATCCTCGGATTCTAAGACCTCGCGCAAAGTAACCACAGCCGCCACCTTATTAGGCACTTCAATGCCCACTGCGGCTTTACCCGGAATCGGGGCTTCCAAGCGAATGGGGTGGGCGGCCAAAGCCAAAGCCAAATCATTGGCGCGGGCCACAATCGCGGTCAGTTTCACTCCCTCGGCCGGTTTTAAGGTGTATTGGGTGACCGTGGGCCCGATATTGACATCGCCCATGGCCACTTCAATGCCAAAATCCTTGAGGGTTTTTTGGATGATTTCCACATTCTTGGCAATGTTGCCGGCGCTGGGCTTGGCTTCGGATTTTTCTAAAAGGTCTAAGGAAGGAAAACTCCAAGCCATATCCGTTGATGTGGTTTGCGGCAGTTCCACCGTGGCATTGGCGGCTTGCCCGCCCGCGGTTTGAAAAACCGGCACTTTGGGCAAATTGATTTTAGGTCCGGATTTGGGCCAAGACATTCTCAAACGTCTAAAAAAAGCGGCCAAAGAAGTGTTAAAAGTTAAAAGTAGCGAGCCTAGAAGCGCGCCCAAAAGCAGGAAAAAGGCGGCGAAAATACCGGCGGACTTGATAAAAATGGAACTAATGCCTTCGCCGATATTACCGCCTAAAATAGGCCGAAAAAGCGCCAGAAAAGCCGGCAGAAAAATGAGAGTTAAAACCAAGCCCAAAATGGAAACGGGTTTGACTGGAAATTTTTTGGGAAACCAAAGTATAACAGCCAAGGCAAACATAAAAACCGGCACCAAGTAGCCCACCGTGCCCCATAAAGTTAATAAGAGTTGTTTAAAAAGCCCGCCCAGACCGCCGGCCAATCCGAGCATTGAAAGCAAAAAAAGCCCGCCTAACACAAATAAAACCACGGAAATAATTTCCCGCGCCGCGTCCGGGTTCAAGGACCAGTCAATTTCAGAAAGCAAACTCCTTCTTTTGCGGTATCTTCTCTTTCTGGGCATACTACCGTTATTTTACCACTTTTTATGAAAAAATTAGAGCGAGCCCCTTAATTGTTCGATTTCCATCTCTGCTTGACGCAAAATGGTTTTAAGGGTTTTAGGAGCCAAAATTTCTCCGTGAACAGGAATGGTTACTCGTTTTCCGGTAACAGGATTAACTAAATGATAATGGCTGCCCCTTATCCGCTTTAACAAAAAACCTGCTTTTAGCAGGGCGCTTAAAACATCTTTATTTCCAAGAGGCCGAATACCCCGCGGCTTGCCGCGGGGATGAGGCCTATTTGGAAACAAACTTTTCCGCAAGGAATACTTCGCGGCTTGCCGCGAAGTAGTTTATCCTTAAGACGGAGCAACCGATTCACGCTCCCACCATCACCCGTGCTTCTTCGGTAGTATCTTCTATTAATGGCAAACCAGCAGCAATTAATCCTTCTAAGTGGCAAGCAATAGCTTCCCGGACGCGCTCCAAGGCCTCCTCACGGTTTTTTCCTTGAGTAATACATCCCGGTAAAGCCGGAACCGTGACAGTAAAGCCCCCCAATTCATTAGGTTCTAAAATAACTCTATAATTTTTTTGATTTTCCAGACGAGACATTTTTTACCTCTACATATAATCTACTTGAAAACAAACATTAAATCAAGAAACAAAGCAAACTCCTTCTTTTTCGATATCTTCTCTTTCTGGGCATCTTGGGAATATTGTATCACGATTAAGGAAAAATTTGGAGGACATCCACAGGGGCTTATGCCCTGGATATTATGCTAAAACATGCTAAAACATGCTAAAACTACCAAAAATCCCGATATGTAGCCCGTTAACACTTCGGAGGTGTATTTCTTGACCTTTCGGAGGTGTATTTCTTGACCTCAAAAGAAAAAGGTGGGCCTGTCGCCTGACAGAACCCACCCCGATATGTCGTCGACGCCGCTTGCGGCGCGACAGAGAGTCAAATCTCTAGGCAACGAGAAACGACCCGAGAGCCGTCGCGCCACTCGAACGGACCCGCAATCGGAAAGGCGTTGACGTGCCAATAGCCGAAGGCCGAGTGCCAGTAGCAGCGAACCGCCCAGAGGACACCGCTCGTGTCCTTGACGTAGAAAATGTTGGCGTGGCCGTCCGTCTCAGCAGGTCACCCGGCTGATCGTGACCCTGCCGCTTCATCACTTCGTACATCTGACCCCAGGTAGTCGTGACAACCTTTTCACCGCCGAGTTCGGCGATGATTAGGCTGTCTACCGACGGCTTCTTGAGCATGTGGACGCGGAGCGTGGTTTCCGCCACGCCCGTCTCCATGGAACCCTCGACGAGCCGCCTAACATCGTCACCGAGCCATCCGAACACCGGCTCGGCGTTCTCTCCCTCTTTGTCCGGAGTGACCACGAAGTGGGCCCCAGCGTCAAACGGTGAAATCGCCGGAAGTTCGACTTCCCCGACCAAGAGAAGCAGATGGGATGCTTTCTGGATAGACATGGTCAGTCCTCCTTTTTTACACAACCTGCCATTTCTGGATCAGGAATTACGCGCCTAGCTCCTTAGAGCCCAGCTAATCACCCGTAGCTTTATGCGAAGGGTGGGCAATTGGGCTCCAAGGATTCGACTGGCTCATCCCAAAGGAACCGGAAATTGTCAAGTTTCAAACTACCCCAGATTATACTTTGTTTAGGGAAAATGTCAAGCCCCGATGCTTCAGTTGGGGCGCAGACCCCGCCGAAGTTAAATCTATTTGGCAAAGAGAAATAATCATCTATTTTACCAAGAGATTTAACGCAGGAGGGTCAATCTCTCTTTGGCACAGACACGCCATAGTATCTTAAATAGTGCAAAAACCCCGAGGTGTGTAATTATTCAGTCACAACTTAGCCACCACTTAATCACCACTTAATCACAATCCTTCAACCCTTACACCTCTATAATCACCGGAATTACCATCCCCCTTCGCCAAGGCTTCGGGGGACAAGTTGGCCTCACACTTCTATAATCACCGGTATCACCATCGGACGCCGCTGTGTCTCCTGATACAAAAACTCACCCAATTCTTCCCGCATCATTTTTTTGATATAGTCCCAGTTAAGGGATTGGCGACGGGTATGCGTGCTCATCATTTTCCTGACTTCGGCTCGGGCTTTGTGAATTAAGTCCTCGGCCGCGCGCATATAGACAAAACCGCGGGAAATAATATCCGGCGAGGTGATAATCTGACCGGTCTTACGGTCCACGGTTAAAATAATCACAAAAATGCCGTCTTTGGCCATGGCTTGGCGGTCGCGCAGGACAATGTTACCCACATCACCCACCCCTAAACCATCAACTAACACATAACCAGCCGGCACATGGGCGGTGGTTTTGTAAACCTTACCTTGGGCAACTTCCACTACCTCGCCATTGTCAGCCACAATGGTGTTTTCTTTGGGAACGCCGCTCTCCTGCGCTAATTGGGCGTGCTTGACTAAAAAACGAAAATCCCCGTGCATAGGCAGAAAATATTTTGGTTTGATTAATTCCAGAAGTTCGCGCAGTTCCTCGCGGTTGGCGTGACCCGAGGTGTGAATATCAATGTCTTTGCCGTAAATGACCTCCGCACCCTCGCGATAAAGATTGTCCACCATCTCGTAAACCGAACTTTCATTGCCCGGCACAGCCGAAGCAGACAAGGCAACAGTATCTCCTTTTTTAATCTTAATCTGGCGGTGCTCGCCCGAAGCCATTCTGGCTAAAGCCGAGAATTCCTCGCCCTGTGAGCCCGTGGCTAAAATAACCACCTCATTATCCGGCAAAGAGTTGATGCGGCGGATATCCGCCAGGGTGTGCTGGGGCAATTTCAAATAGCCCAAATCTGCGGCCAAGTTGATATTTCGTTCCAAAGAGCGGCCCGAAACCCCCACTTTGCGGTTATATTTAACAGCTAAATCCAAAACCATCTGCGCGCGGTCAATGCGCGAAGCAAAAGAAGTCACAATCAGCCGGCCCTTGGCTTTCTGGAACACCCCCTCAATAGCCGCGAAAATCTCCACATCCGGCTTGGTGTGGCCCGGGGATTCAATGTTGGTAGAATCTGCCACCAGCAGCAAGACCCCTTGCGCCGCATACTTCTTCAAGGACTCAAAATCGGTTTTCTCGCCCAAAATGGGGTTGGGGTCAAACTTAAAATCAGCCAGATGCAGGATAGTGCCCAAAGCGGTTTTAATCGCCAAGCCAACTAAGCCGGGGATAGAGTGGGTCATAGAAAAAATATCAATTTGAAAATCGCCTAATTTCAAAATGTCGCCCGGCTTAATTAAGTTGACCTTGGACGCCTCAATGCCCAGTTCCTGCATTTTTAATTCCACCAAGCCCGCGGTTAATTTGGTGGCATAGAGCGGCGCCTTGAGCCGCGGCCAGATATAGGGCACGCCGCCAATATGGTCTTCGTGGCCGTGCGTCAAAATTATTCCGGCAATTTTATGCCTGTTTTCTTCCAGATAGCGCGTGTCGGGAATGACAAAATCAATGCCTAACATTTCTTTATCGGGAAACATTAAGCCCGCATCCACGACCAAAATAGAACGGGTGGTTTCATAAACCATCAGGTTTTTGCCCACCTCGCCCAAACCGCCCAAGGAAATTATCCTCAAGCGACTGGAGGGAGGGGCAAAAGAACGAGTCGGCTTAGCAAAGGGAGCGCTCTTTACCGCAGATTGCGCGAGAACAGTGGGAACCATATTTTTGACAAATCCAATAGAAACAAAAAGAGGGGGCTAAATTGATATTAAGAGACCCAAACCATTAAATCTATTTTAAGTATAATAAATCGCTCATTTTTTGTCAAGGGTCGTACTCGTCCATAACATATTGGACTTTTGGGGGTTATTGAGAAGTCGGTCCTTAAATAGATAGATTTTTTTAATTTTTAAACACAGCAGGCGATCGCTTGTTTTATTTAAAAATAATTAATTTAAATATTTAATCCTTCTAGATTAAATCCTTAAAATACTCCTCTAATTTATCTAGAACCTGTTTCTAC
>CAZKOU010000032.1:0-5924 GCA_964554505.1 uncultured Candidatus Saccharibacteria bacterium | reverse complement strand
CTTTTGGCATTGCCCAAATCGGCAAGGCATTTAGAAACGAGATTACGCCGGGCAACTACATTTTTCGCACCCGTGAGTTTGAGCAGATGGAAATTGAGTATTTTGTCAAACCCAAAGAGGCGGCCAAGTGGTACGAGTATTGGGTTAAAGAGCGCGAGAAGTGGTACCGAAAATACGGCCTTAAAAAACAGAATCTGCGCTTAAGAAAACACAGCCGAGAGGAACTGGCGCACTACGCTAAAGCCGCCACGGATGTGGAGTATAATTTTCCCTTTGGTTGGAGTGAATTAGAAGGCATTGCCAACCGGCAGGATTTTGACCTGAAACAGCATCAGCAATTTTCCCAAAAAGAACTTTCTTATTTTGACGAAGAAACCAACCGGCACTTTTTGCCTTATGTGATTGAGCCCAGCGGGGGAGTGGATAGGGCTTTGCTGGCGTTTTTGGTGGATGCTTTTGAGGAAATCAGTAATAAGCATTCAGCAATAAGCAATAAGCAAGAGAAAGAAGAGGAAAAAGAAAGACAAAAAGGGGAGGTGGTGCTGCATCTGGACAGAAGGTTAGCGCCGATTAAAGCCGCGGTTTTCCCCTTGGTCAATAAAGACAAATTGCCCAAAATCGCCCAAGAGATTACCAAAGAACTTAAAGAAAATTGGTTTGTAAAGTACGACGACACCGGCTCAATCGGCCGGCGCTATCGCCGTCAGGACGAAATCGGCACGCCGTTTTGCATTACGGTTGACTTTGACTCGCTCAAAAATCCGCCAGATGGCGGAGATGTCACGGTCCGCGACCGGGATACAATGAAGCAGGAAAGGGTCAAAATCAAAGAACTCAGAGAGTACTTAAGAGAGAGATTGGGATAAAATTTTAGGACAACCCCCGAGGTTATATCTTGATTTAGCCCCCGAGAATAAGGCGGATTATTGACCTGTGGAAAAATGGGTTGTTTAATATCTGCTAAAATAATATTGATGACCAACCTCCTTCTTCGTTTCGGGATTCACTTTGGCGGCTTAGGAGGTGCTGCCATTGTCTCCCTGACCTAGGCAAAAGTGGCGCTTAGGTCTATTCCTTTTCAGACCTACGAACAGCGAGCAGAAAGCAGTGGGGGGGTTGGGCTTGCCTCGCCCGTCCCCCTCATTTTTAGTCAAAAAACCCGGAATATCGGGTCTTTTTTGTTTTTTCGCAACCTCTTATTAAAAGTTACAAGGAGTTACAAAAAGTTGCCCAAAGGTTACTAATAGTTGCTGAAGAAGGTTACCAGAAGTTACCTAAAGTTTATCCTTAATCGTAATTTTTTGAACAATCAGTCACCACTTAGTCACGATTAGTCACGACCGCTAAAGGCGGTCTAATCACTACTTAGTCACAACTTAATCACTATTTAATCGCAACCACTCGCAACCCTCTGTGCATAAATTTCTTGATTTTCGCTTTTTGTTCCCCATTGACCCTCCTTCGCGCTTACTGCAAAACCTATTGCATAGTGTTATTGCATTGCGCGCTTCGGCGGGCAGGACTCATTAGCAAAAAGACATCAATGTGAAACTTGTGTAAAACTAGCTTATTTTCGCTTTTTGTTCCCCATTGACATCGCAGGGCCGTGATTTAGAATAGTGGTAGGTTGTGGAAAAAAGTGGGGAAAAGTGGTGAATTCTGTGGATAAGTTTACACCGAGCGAAGCGAGGTGAAGCGAGGTGAAATGTTTATCGGAGAATACAGTCATACAATTGACGCCAAAGGAAGAGTGGCTATCCCCGCTAAGTTTCGCGCACCTTTAATTGAAGGCGCAATAGTCACGCGCGGCTTGGATCAGTCCTTGTTCCTTTTCACTCCAACCGAATGGCAAAAATTAGTGGATAAATTAGTGGAATTGCCCTTGGCTTCAGCCAATGCCCGCGCCTTTGTGCGCTTGATGTTAGCTGGCGCCATGGATGTTGTTCTTGATTCACAGGGAAGAATTATCATCCCCGGCTATTTAAGGAGTTTTGCCGACTTGAAAAAAGAAGCCGTGGTGGTGGGGCTTTACAACCGTTTGGAGATTTGGAGCAAGGAAAACTGGCAGAGTTACAAGGAAAAAGCCGAGCAGGAATCCAGCCAATTAGCCGAGAAATTACAGGAATGGGGGATATAATCCAGAGGACAGAGAACGGAGGACAGAGAACGGAAAAATTTCCGTCATCCGTCTTCCGTCATCTGTCTTCTGTCTTCCGTCATCTGTCATCCGTCATCCGATTTAAGCCGGAACAGGCGCGAGCGTAGTTACTAACTACTAACTATTCTCGCGTTTGGTCCGCCGCCTTCAGACCAAAAACAAAAATACCACGGAATTATCCGTGTTTCAACAAACAAAATGCCATCTTTTGGAGGGGCTCCCTGCTTAGAGGGTTTCTAAGCCGCCTTTCCTCCTGAATGCCGTGAGGGCTTTTGGGGGGCAGGGATGAGGTAGGAAGCGGCGGACCGCCAGTAAAAAGCAATAAATCTCGCGAAGCGAGATCTGGCTCCGCCAGACAACAGTCAACAATCAACATGGCCTTCGGCCTTTCAATAAGTTGTAAGTTGTAGGTTGTAGGTTGTAAGTTGCGTCAGCGCCATGCATACCCCAGTACTTTTACAAGAAGTTATCCAATATCTTAACCCCAAACCAAATGAAAATTTTATTGACGCTACAGTGGGCGAGGGAGGGCACGCCAAAGCCATTTTAAAAAAAACAGAGCCCAAGGGTCGGGTTTTAGGGCTGGATTTGGACAGCGAATTATTGGAAAGAGCCAAAGAAAATTTAGCCGATTTCGGTCAAAGGGTTTTGCTTAGGCAAGCTAATTTTAACACTCTTGCCTCAATAGTTAAGGAAGAAAGTTTTCCGGAAATCTCCGGCATTTTACTTGATTTAGGGACGTCTTCTTTCCACTTGGATGAAAGCGGGCGGGGTTTTTCCTTCCGTCGCGATGAGCCCTTGGATATGCGCTTTGACCCCTCAAAAGGAGGCCAGACCGCTGCCGCCTTTCTTAGCGGCGCGGCGCCCAAACAATTAGTAAAACTTTTTTTGGACAATGGCTTGCGCCAGAATCCTTGGCCAATTGTCAAAAGGATTAAAGACGGGCGACAAAAGACCACGACCGACTTATTAGCAGCCATCCAAGCCAGAAGCCCCAAAGTAGATGCCATTATGTTTCAAGCCATCAGAATTGCGGTTAATCAGGAGTTAGACAATCTCGCCTTTACTCTGCCTTTGCTCCTTAGTTTAGTAAAAAAAGGCGGTAAAATCGCGGTGATTTCCTTCCATTCCGGCGAGGACAAAATCGTCAAAGAGTTTTTCAAAAATACTCCCACCTTAAAAGTTTTAACCAAAAAACCTGTTATGTCACGCGATGAGGAAATTCAAAACAATCCTCGCGCCAGTTCTGCAAAGATGCGGGTAGCCGAAAAAACATAAGCCTAAATCCAAAGCCCAAAAACAAAATGTCAAATGAAGCCCAAACCCCAAAATATTTTTAAGAAGCAATTTTGAAATTTGAAATTTGGATTTTGGATTTTGTCATTTGGATTTATTAATAGATATGCTCATCACCCATTCCGTCACTTATCAATCCGGCTTAAGAAAATACGCCCAGCGGCCGAATTTACGCATCGGTCCTTTTTCAGTCAGGATTATCACCTTGATTTTAGCCGCTGTTTTAGGGCTTTTTTATCTGTCCCAGACCACGCAAAGTTCCACCAAGACCTATCAAATTCAGGACCTCACCTCAAAACAGCACCAATTAGAAGTGGAAAAGGAACGTTTGCAAATTGAAGCTATCCGTTTAAAATCCCTAAATGAAATTAAGAAAACGACCTCTTCCTTAAACCTTGAGCCAGTCAAAAAGATAAACTGATTTTAATGACAATCAATCCCGGCCGGCGTTTAACCATTTTTTATTTTGTCGTTTTGCTTTGTTTTGGTCTTATTTTGTGGCGTTTTTTTGATTTGTCAATCATCAAGCATTCCTATTATAAGGCGCAGGCGGCCAAGCAGTACCAGACCGCCAAAAAAGTGCCGGGCGAGCGCGGTAAAATCTACGCTGGGTCCGACCAGTTTCCCCTCGCCACCAATTTGGAAAAATATCAAGTAATGGCTGTGCCCAAAAACATCAAAGACAAAAAAATAACCGCTGAAAAATTAGCCGCGCTTTTAGACCTGAATGAAAAAGAAATTTTTAGCGCCATTAACAATCAAAAACTTTATATCCCGCCTTTGAAACGAGGATTGGAATTGGACCAAGCCCAGAAAATTATCAAAGAGGATTTGGCCGGTATTTTGGTTATTCCCGAATCCCAGCGCTTCTACCCCGAAGGCCCGCTGGCCGCGCATCTTTTGGGTTTCGTCAACAAAGAAGGCAAGGGTCAGTATGGACTGGAGGGTTATTGGGACGATGAGTTAAGAGGCATTGAAGGCGAGTTGGTCTATGAAAAGGATACCCAAGGCCGTTTTATTTCATTGCCGAAAAAGAAACCCTCGCGCGCCGGTTCTGGTTTGATTTTAACTATTGACCGTAATATTCAATATATGATTGAACAGAAACTTTCCGAGGGAATGGAGAAATTTGCGGCTGAAGGCGGCACCATTATTGTCCAAAATCCCAAAACCGGCGCCATTTTGGGCATGGCCTCCAGCCCTAATTTTGACTCAAATAATTACAGTCAACTTGCACCTGAAGAGCAAAGTGTTTTTTTGAATCCGGCCACTTCTTTGCAATGGGAGCCGGGCAGTGTTTTTAAACCCATCGCCATGGCCGCGGCCATTGACAAGGGGGTGGTGGAGCCGGAGACCGAAGGGACATTTAGTAATTTTACGGTAGTGGCGGGTTATGAGATTCACACGGCGCAGGACAAGGCCTTTGGCAAGGAGACAATGACGCAGGTTTTGGAAAACTCCGATAATGTGGCTATGATTTGGGTCACTGAAAAATTGGGCAAGGAGGACTTTAGCAAGTATATCAAGGATTTTGGCTTTGGCCTCAAAACCGGCATTGATTTGGAAGCCGAAGAAGCCGGCAATGTGATGCCACTGCGTCAGTGGCGGGAAATTAATCGCGCCACGATGTCGTTCGGCCAAGGTATTGCTATGACACCCATTCAATTGGTTAGCGCTTTTTCCGCGTTGGCCAATAAAGGCGTTTTGATGCGGCCTTATGTGGTTTCCAAAGTGATTCGTGAAAATAACGATATCCTTTTAACCCAGCCCAAAGAAGTCCGCCGCGTTATTAAAGAGGAGACCGCGGCTAAAATTACTGGTATGCTGGTTTCAGTGGTGGAAAAAGGGCACGGTAAAAAGGCGGGCGTTGAGAACTATAAAGTGGCGGGAAAAACCGGCACAGCCCAGATTCCCAAGAAAGAGGGGGGCTACGAAGAGAGCGCGCACATTGGTTCTTTTGCCGGTTTTTTCCCGGCCGAAGACCCTAAGATTACGATGTTGGTCAAATTCAACCGGCCCCAAAATGTGGAATTTGCCGAATCCTCGGCCGCGCCCATTTTTGGCGAATTAGCGGCTTGGATGGTTAATTATCTGGGAATACCGGCCAATAAATGACTAATCTTAAAAATTTTTAACTTAATCACCGCTTAGTCACAGCCCGAAGGGTAAAATCACCATTAAATCACTGTGATTAGGTAGTGACTGATAGTGATTAAGTAGTGATTAATAGTGATTAGGTTGTGGTTAGGTTATTTAAGTTTTAAGACATGAAAAAGAAAATCTTGAAACTAATTCAAATCTTCTTAGCCCTTTTTGCGAGGATGGTGCTTTGGTTAAAGCGCCCCATCATCATCGGCATTACCGGTTCCGTGGGCAAGACCTCAACCAAAGAAGCGATTTTTGCTCTGCTTAATGGGAAGTTTGGGGACGAGGTTTGGACGTCGTGGGGCAATTTAAATACTGAAATCCG
>CAZKOU010000031.1:0-6556 GCA_964554505.1 uncultured Candidatus Saccharibacteria bacterium | reverse complement strand
TAAACATATTTTGTCTCCTTTCTTATGCTTTTAAAAATTAAAGGTTGGAGGAGGTAAGGTTGGGATAAAACGAAGTGGACTGCGCCAATGCTTGAGAAATGAGGTTTTCTGTCATCATTTTCTCTCTCCATAATATCAAAAAAAACTTGTCAAGCAAAGTGTGTGGATAAGTTAAGGCGAGGGAGAAGGCGTTGGCGGATTAGCGACGCCTGCCTCCCTAAAAACATAACCCACAATAACATAAGCAGCCAGCATTACGACCAGACCAATCAGGGCGTAAAGCATGGTTTTTTTAGCGGTCTCGGTTTTTTCTTCCACGCCAGCGGCTAAAATGTATTGAATCGCTCCCCAGATAAAAAAGAGCAAAGCGATTCCTGCTCCTAAAAACGCCGCAAAATTAATCACGCTCCCAAGGATTTCGATAAAATCATCCCATTTTAAGTCGTAAGCCCTGTCGCGCAAAGAAGGCAGTAGAGTCATTTTATTTAATGCTTAAAGTCACATAATTAATAATGGCTAAAGCCGAACCAATTAAGATAATTCCAATAATGGCGCCCAAAATAGCGTTTTTGGCCTTGCTTGATTTTTCTTCATTCCCGCCCGCTGTGATGTATTGAAGGCCGCCCCAAAACAAAATTACAAAACCAACCAAGCCGCCAAGGGCTAAAAGCCAATCAACCGTTGCTGTTAAAACAGCGCCAATATCCTTAAAGTTAGTCGGGTTTTGAATTTTTGGCAACGGCAAGGCGCCTAATTTTTGGCTGTCCCCGCTCCCATCGTTGCCACCATCATTGCCGTTGCCGCCCCCTGAAGCAGTAATGGTCAGAGAAACCGTGGCCACAGCCCGTGTTTTCTCTTTGGTACATTCTTTTTTTGAAGAGGCCTTCGTATCCATTAAAGCGGCAATAACCATAATCTGGCCGGGGTCCAAATCAACTGTCCACGACCACTCTCTAGTTGGGTCGCTAAGATAAATTAATCCGTTAATGGGATAAACAACCCTCTCTTCTTTTATTTTTAGGCAAAGATTATCTTTATTGGGCTCGTCCTTGCTTAAAGCCCAAAGAAATGAAAAATGCTGGGAGGTAGCGTCAAACTCATTAATGGTTACTTTTAGTTTAACTTCTTTGCCTTTTTCGATGGAAGATGGCGTAACCGAAAACTTATCAATTGCGGTTGCCTCGGCCTTGGCCATTGACGGCCAAAGCAGGACTAAAATTAAAACCCAAAAAGTGGTTTTCATTATTGAAGCCCCACCAGGTCCGGTGAAATAGTGGTTAAAATAACATAAGCCAATAAAAGCACCAGCAAGCCGGCCAAAGCGTAAAAGATAATTTCCTTGGCCTCGTTTAAGTTGTCTGGATTGCCTTGCGAGGTAATGTAACGATAGCCGCCGTAAATAACCATTAAAACCGCCAAAAACCCGCCAGCCACAATCATTTTGTCATAAACCAAACCAAACCACTCTCCAAGGGCTCCTTCGCCACGCGTCACATTGCCAAATTCGGTTTTATATTCCGCAGCATTCAAAAAAGCGCTAAAGACAAAAAGTCCGGCGAAAACCGCGAGCATTAAAATCAAAAAAATAGTCAGGCCGCGTTTTTTCATTTCAATTGCATTAAAACCGTTAAATTAGCCGCGGCTTCATTAACCGCGTCCTTGGCCGACTTGCCGCTTTTTACCTGCGCGAGTATGCCTTGAAAAATTTCGCCGGCGCTGTCTTCCCTTATTTTATACCAATTTTGAGCCGTGGATTTTTGGATTTCCACGCTGTCGCCGCCCAACAAAACCCGCTGCTGGATAGGCGTTTCCTGACCAGCCAAAAGAGCGGTGTTGGCGGCCAAGGCCTTGGCTAAGCCAGAGGCCATTTGAGTGGTCAAACTGTAAACCAAATCAAAGGCCAGTTTTTTGTCTTTGGCTCTTTTAGTCACGCCCGCCAAGGTTTAAAAACCGAAATCCACGGCCTCCAATGACCCAACGGGCTGGGGGAAAGGCAAAATCTTAAAAGAAAGATTCGGGCTCAATTTTCCTAAATCCAAAGATTCTTTCTTAAAACCAAAAACAGCCAGCGCCTGGCCGGCGCGGAAGGCCAAAAGCCCCTCCGGCATCTGGTCGTTCCAGGTGTAATTTTCGCTTTTGGGCTCGGCAAAAGAGCGGTAAAACTCCACGGCATCCTTTGCTGCTTCCACGCCCCCCACAGGCAGATGAAAAGCAGCCATTTTTTTATCCGGCGAAACCATCTGGATTTTACGCTGCAGCATTAAGGCGCTTAAAATATCCGGAGCATCTTTGATATTTCCCGCCTCGCCCAAAGCCACGCCAGCGCGACGCACCTTGTCTTTCTCCGCTAATTTGGCTAATTTATTGATTTTGACCAAATCGTCCCAAGTGGCTGGACCCAGGGCGAGCAGTTTTTTATCTTCCACGGAAAGAGGGTTTTGAGTCGCTTGATATTCAAAGATAATTTGTTCAGCCATTTGCTGATTGTAATAAAGCACCAGGGAATCAAACAAAAGCGGAAAACCCACGGCCTTTTCGCCTAAAACCGCCTCATTAAAAGCCAAGGGAATAAAGGTCTCTTTGTAAAAACGACTCATTCCCAACGCCTTTTGGCTGCGCGGCAAAAATTCCGCGCCCAAGGCAATAAATTTATCCTGATGCGCCGGGAGCCAAGTGCTGGGAATGGATAAAACATCCGGCCCCTTTCCAGCGGCTAAGGCGTTTAAAAAGTCCATTTCAAAGAACTCTTTGTTCTTCTTTTGATAATTGATTTTGACCCCTTTATGGAAGGTCTGAAATTCTTTGAACGCGGCGCGAAAATCCTCTTCTTCTCCTTCTAATCGCCAGACATTTAAGGTATCACCCTCAAAAGAAAGTTCGCTGGTCTTGCTTAAAAGGTCAGTGGTTTCCTTGGTCGCCTGCTCCAAGGACTCCAAAGACGACTGGCCAGCTAAAACCCGGCCCAGCGCGTTTTTCAAAATCGCGTCAATTTGTTCCTGGTCTGGCTTTGGAAATTTCTGCGCGCTTAAAGCCGCCTTATTTTCCATTTTTCTTTTCAGCAGCAGCTTCAAAAATTCTCGCGCCAAAGCCGGGTCCTTTGAGTCCTTGGTTGCGCCCAAGCCGTAATAGCGCGCCAAGTTAACGGCTGGCGCGTCCTTAATCTGCGGCGCCTCGCTGGTCTTAAAATTCAAAGTGGGATAACGGTTCTTTAATGCCTCAATGGCCGAGGTATAATTTAACATCAGTGGCACCTTGCCTTCGCCAAACGCGCTGAAAGAATCCGGGCCGTCTTTGTCCCAAGTAAAGGTCTCTTTGCCGGGCTGGGCAAAAGAAGTCAAAAACTCCAAAGCAGAAAGCCCGGGCTTTGAAACCTCGCCGCTGGCTTTAACAATGGATTGATTAAGATTTAAGGGGTCGGCCTGATTTTGCAAAAGAAGGAGTGAAAAAATATCCTGAGCATGGTCTACATTAAGTGCCCCCAAGGCAATGTAGGGGCGCGAGGCCTTTTTGGTTTGCTCCAAAACCTCGGTCCAATTGGTTGGCGGGGTTTTAATTTTATCTGTGTTGTAAAACAAGGAAAGAGTGTCTATATATAATGGTAGAGCGTAAAGATTGCCCTCAAAAGAAAGTTCGTCCCAAACCACATTGGGAAAGGTCTCTTTAACCACTTTTTCATTGGCGCGTTTATCGCCTCTCTTTTCCTGAAGCGCCTTTTTGGGGAAAGGCACTAATTTATCGTGATGCTTAAAAATCCAGTCGTTGCGCAAAGCAACAATGTCTGGGCCCTTTTCCGCTGCCAAGGCGTTTAAGAGCTCAAATTCCAAATTCGCGGCCGGAATTTGGCGATACTGCACAGAAACCGCCGGGTTTTCCTTTTTGAATTCTTCTGTCTCGGCCTTTAATGATTTTTCCTCATCCACTCCCCAAATCACCAATTTATCAATTTTGGGCTTATTTTTTCCTTTCAGCCAAAGCGCTCCCAAACCCAGCAGGGAAAGCAAAATCAAGCCCAAAAGAATAATGAAAACCGGTCTAAAGTTTTTCATAACAAGGTTTTAATAAACGCCTTTAATTCTTTTTTTAATGCCGGCCGCCGAAGAGCTAGGGCGATGGTGGCTTTAAGCCAGCCGGAAATTTCCCCGGCGTCAAAGCGCTCGCCTTCAAAAAGGTAAGCAAAAACCGGTTCCTTTTTAAGTAAAATTTTTAAGCCATTGGTTAACTGAATTTCGCCGGCCGCGTCGGGCTTGGTTTCTTCCAAAGCCGAAAAAATACCCGGGGTTAAAAGATAGCGACCCATAATGGCTAAATTGGAAGGCGCTTTTTCTATACTTGGTTTTTCCAAAAGGTCTTTAATCTTAAAAAGCCGGCTGTTTTTGGTTTGAAATTCAAGGTCCGGCGCCACAATGCCGTAACGGCTTACCTCTTTTTTCGGCACCTCCATTACCGCGACGACCGAGGCATTCACTTTCTGATAAACATTAAGTAATTGTTTAATGGCGCTGGGCTTGGCTAAAATAACATCGTCGGGCAAAAAAACGGCCAAGGGCTGATTATTGCAAACATCTTTGGCGCAGAGCACCGCGTGCCCCAAGCCCAGGGGCTCTTTTTGACGAATATAGGCGCAAAGCGCCATCTTGGAAATTTCCTCAACTTGTTTTAAAAGGGCAAATTTGCCCTTTTGGGCCAAAAAGTGTTCTAACTCAAAAGAATGGTCAAAATAATCCTCAATAGCGCGCTTGCCGCGACCAGTAATAAAAATAATATCCGAAAGTCCAGCCGAAAGCGCTTCTTCCACCGCATACTGGATAATGGGCCTGTCCACCAAGGGCAGCATTTCTTTGGGCTGGGCTTTTGTGGCAGGCAAAAAACGCGTTCCCAAGCCCGCTACCGGGAAAATCGCTTTTTTAATCATATTTATTCTGCTTCCACTTTTAGAGTGCGGGTTTTAGTTTTTTCCAGCTTGGGAATGGTTACGGTTAAAATCCCATCTTTAAGCACGGCCTTGGCCCTAGAAGAATCCACGGCCACAGGTAAAACATAAGAGCGGGTAAAAGCGCCCCAGTAACATTCTTGGGTAAAATAATTGTCCACGGTTTTTTCTTCTTGTTCGCGGCGCTCGCCTTTAATAATCACCACTTCGTCTGTGACCTCAACATCCAAATCCTCTTTTTTCACGCCCGCGATGGGCGCCTTAATAATCATATTATCATCGGTTTGATAAACATCTAAGGCCACCTGACCTTCTTCATAATCCGAAAGCCAGTCCTCGCCCTTGGTTTCCAAAAATTCGGTTTTTTCTTGTTGAGTCATTTTCCCTCCTTGCCCCCGAAATTTTGGAGAGGGGGCTCTTTTTATTTTAGAACATTAATTAGTCCACGCGCAAGGGCATTACCAAATAAAGATAATTTGTTTGTTTGGATGATTTTAAAACGCCGGGCGTGGTGGGCGAAGAAATTTGGAATTCTATTTTATCTGACGCCAGCGCGTTTAAACCGTCTAAAAGATAGCGCGCGTTAAAGGCAACTGTTAATTCTTCTCCTTTTACCTCGGCATCTATTTTTGCCTGATGCTCGCCTAACGCCACTGAAGCAACCTCTAAAACCAAACCGTCTTTTTCCACTTTTAATTTAAGCGTGCCCCCTGCGTCGCGGGCAAATAAATTCGCCAACCTTAAACCGCCTAAAAACTTTTCTTTTTCCAAGATTAAATTGGTTTTAAATTCTTTGGGAATAATGGTCTGATAGTCCGGAAAACTGCCTTCTAAAAGACGAGTGACCAAAGAGAAGTGGCTGGTTTTGAACTGCGCCTGATTTTCACCAAAATAAAGCATAATATCGCCGGTTTTTTCATTAATCAGGCGGGCTAATTCCATTAAAGTGACAGCGGGAATTAAAAGGGGTTGCAGGGCATTAACTTCTTTTTCCAAAAAAACACTTGTTTCGGCTAAACGGAAAGAGTCCGTGGCCACTATTTTTAAGAGGGGTTTAGAACCGCTTTTTTCCAAGTTAAAATAAACCGCGGTTAAGACCGGACGGGTTTCATCTAAAGCCGCGGCAAAGACCGTTTTTAAAATTGCGTCTTTTAATTCTAAACTTTTTAAAATTAAAGGGTTTTCTTCTTTTACTTCCGGAATTAAAGGAAATTCCGTTTCTTCAATTCCTAAAATAGTACTTTTCCCTCCTTCGGATTTAATCTGTAATTTATTATCCTCTTTAGTTAATTCAATTTTATTGGCAGAAAGATTAGAGAGATAATCAATCAACACCCTTCCCGGCACAGTAATTCCGCCCTCTTCTTTAATTTCCGCGCCTAAATAAGTGGTGATACCAATTTCTAAATTAGTGGCCGCCATTTTTAAGCGACCCTTTTCGGTTTTTAATAAAACATTAGCTAAAATAGGTAATTGCAGATTTCTACCAGTTAAACGTCCTACAATATTTAATCCTGAAATTAAATTTTCTTTAGTTGAAATAATTTTCATAGTTTTCCACAGCCCTTATTATTTTAATACTTTATTTATTTATAGAGTAGTAATAATAGGGATTGTTGAAAAGTG
>CAZKOU010000030.1:0-6713 GCA_964554505.1 uncultured Candidatus Saccharibacteria bacterium | reverse complement strand
GCAGATCAAAAGCATTGGCGCGATTTATGATTGGTCGCGGGAAATCAACACTTCCGACCCTGACTACTACAAATGGACCCAGTGGTTTTTCATTCAGTTTTACAAAAAAGGACTGGCTTATCGCGCCAAAGTTAAAGCCAACTGGTGCCCTTCCTGTCAGACGGTTTTAGCCAATGAACAGGTGCTGGACAGCCGCTGCGAACGTTGCGACGACCAAGTGGAGCAAAAAGAGATTGAGCAATGGCTTTTTCGAATTACCAAATATGCCGACCGTTTGTTAGCGGATTTGGAAAAATTGGACTGGCCGGAGAAAACCAAGATAATGCAGAAAAATTGGATTGGGAAGTCAGAAGGAGCTATAGTAAAATTTCCAATTTCCAATTTCCAATTTCCAATTAATGTCTTTACTACCCGGGCGGATACTTTATTTGGAACGACTTATCTGGTGCTCTCGCCGGAACACGCGTTCGTCGCTGCGCTCCTCAATCTAAAAACGAAAAACGAAAAACTAAGAATTATTGAAGATTATATCCAAAAGGCGAAAAAGAAAACCGAGAGAGAAAGAATTGCGGGAATCAAGGATAAAACCGGCGTATTTACCGGGCTTTATGCTCTAAATCCGGTTAATAATGAAAAAATTCCCATTTGGATTGCCGACTATGTTTTGGCAAGTTACGGCACAGGCGCGATTATGGCTGTGCCCGCGCATGACCAGCGGGATTTTGAGTTTGCTCAAAAGTATCAATTACCTATCAAGCCGGTCATTAACTCAAACCCCGACCGTGGGTTTGGTAAAAAACAAAATAGGGCTTTTGAGGATGATGGTTGGTTAATAAACAGCGGTGAATTCTCGGGACTAACATCAACAGAAGCCCGAAAAAAAATCACGACTTTTTTACAAAAGAAAAATTTGGGCAAAGCCAAAACTGAATATCATCTGCGCGACTGGCTCATTTCGCGTCAGCGCTATTGGGGAGTCCCGATTCCGATGATTGATTGCCCAAAATGCGGCTGGCAAACCGTACTCGAAAAAGACCTGCCGGTTTTATTGCCCCCTGTAACCGATTTCAAGCCCAAAGGCAAATCGCCTTTGGCTACGAATGAACATTTTGTCAATACAAAATGTCCAAGTTGCCAGGGGCCGGCCAAACGCGAAACCGACACAATGGATACTTTTGTGGATTCTTCATGGTATTTTATCCGCTACACTGACCCCAAAAACCAAAAAAGATTTGCCGCTTCCTCAAAAATCAAATACTGGCTGCCAGTGGATATTTACATTGGCGGTGCCGAGCACACGGTGATGCACCTTTTATACGCGCGCTTTTTTACCAAAGCGCTTTACGATATGAAATTGCTTCCCTTTGACGAACCCTTCCCTAAATTACGTCATCAGGGTATAATTTTGGGTCAGGACCGCCAGAAAATGTCCAAGTCCCGCGGCAATGTGGTTGACCCGGACGACCTTGTTAAAAAATACGGCGCTGACGCGGTCAGAATGTTTATGGCTTTTATGGGTCCTTACGACCAAGGCGGACCATGGAATAGTCAGGGAATTATGGGTGTAGTGCGTTACCTTAATCGTGTCAAAAAGTCACAAAAAAAGTTGGGTCAACATACTAAACAAACGACCGTCGTTTTAGTAAGAGCGCTCAATTCACTTATTAAAAAAATTACTAAGGATATTGAAAATCTGCATTTTAACACCGCGGTCTCTTCTTTGATGAAATTTCAAAATCTTCTGGAAAAGGAAAACTGCCAAATTTCAAAAGCGGATTTCCAAAAATATCTGACCCTGCTTCATCCCTTTGCTCCCCATTTAGCGTCCAAAGTCCCTTCTTGGCCAAGTTTTCAAATTGAAAAAACCAAGAAGTTCTTGCTCTTGGTAGAAATTAATGGTAAAGTAAAGGAAAGGATTGAAGTCAGCAATTCCCTTAATCAAAAAGAAGCGCAAAAATTAGCCCTTAATCTTCCCAAAATCAAGGAGCAAATTAGAAACAAAAAAATCAAAAAGACAATTTTTCTTCCTCGTAAACTTATCAACTTTGTGACAAACGAGTAACTGGTCAAAATTATGGCTGAACCAAAGAAAAAATTAACTCGTGCCCGACGCGATAAAAGGCGAAGTCAAATCAAGTTTGACGTCCCTGATTTTATCAACTGCCCTAAGTGCAAAAATCCCAGACACTCCCATCAAATCTGCCCAAATTGTGGGTTTTATGGTAAAAATAGTGAATAGACACCTTTCCCGCACCATTGTCATGCAGTCCCTCTTTGAATGGGATTTTCATCCCCAAATTGACCCGTGGGCAATCGTCGGCAAAAACATCCAGGTTTTTGAAAAAAAAGTTGACCCAACTTACACCAAAAAATCCATTGAAGGCATCTTTAAAAACCTAAAGGAAATTGATTTAAAAATTTTAGCCGCCGCGCCGGAGTGGCCCATAGAGCAAATCGCGCCCATTGACAAAGCCATTTTGCGTTTAGCGGTTTATGAAGTATTATATAGCGAGGAAGTGCCGCCCAAAGTGGCGATTAACGAGGCCGTGGAATTAGCCAAGAGTTTTGGCGGCGACAATTCCTCCAAGTTTGTCAATGGTGTTTTGGGCACGGTTTACCGCCAGTCCAAAAAATACAATCCCAAAGACGATGATTACCAAAAAACTCCCGAACAATAACAATCTGGACTCATTTCAAAAAAAGATTGAAATCAGATTTCAAGACCTGAATTTACTGCGGCAGGTGTTTGTGCACCGTTCTTATCTCAATGAAAATCTGGGCTTTGATTTAGACCATAACGAGCGTTTGGAATTTTTGGGAGACGCGGTTTTGGAACTGATTGTCACGGATTATCTTTTTTTGCGCTACAAAAACCCGGAAGGGGAATTGACCAACTTCCGGAGTTCTTTGGTAAAAGGCGAAACAATTTCCAAAGTCGCCCGGGAATTAAATATGGGCGAATATCTTTACCTCTCGCGGGGCGAAATGAAGGGTGGGGGCAGAAGCAATCAACTCTTGTTAGCCAATACTTTTGAGGCCTTGGTCGGCGCCATTTATTTAGACCAAGGATACGATAAAGCCAAATTTTTTGTGGAAAAACAATTGATTCCCAAATTAAAAGAAATTATTGCCAAGGGTCAGGTTTTGGATTCCAAAAGCCGTTTACAGGAGTTAGCGCAGGAAAAATACGCGGTCACGCCGGTCTATAGAGTGCTCAAAGAACACGGGCCTGACCATGCTAAAAGTTTTATTGTGGGGGTTTTTGTGGAGGATAAGGTGCTTGGAGAAGGTTCTGGTTCGTCCAAACAGAACGCGGAGCAATCCGCGGCTTCTTCAGCGCTCGACCGGCTTCAAAAATAATTTTTAGAAATTTTTCAGAGTAGTCCTCTTAATCGTTGATAAATTTGACGCGCTTCTTCGCCTCGCCAGCCCGGCGGTAAACTGTTCAGTTCTAATTGCGGGTCTCTTTCTAAAATTTTAGCGTAAAAGAAAATCAGTTTTTTACTTTCAAAACGCGGCACGGTTTCCTTCTGATTTTTTTCCAAAATTTTATTCGCCGCATCAATAAATTGACCGTAAAGATTGTTAATCTTATCAAGGTCAAAGGCCTCGTCAAAAAATAGTTTCTTGGTTTTGCCAAAACGGTCTACCCTTAATGTTAAAGCCGCGTCCAAAAGGGAATTTTCCGCCAGAACTTCTTCCACCTCCTCCAAGCGGTCATAAGGCGAAATCCAAAGTCCATTTTTAATGGGCTGAAAACCAAGATTATTTAGGACACGACGCAGGCGGTCTCTTTTGACTCTTTCTTTTTCAGGCACAGAAAAAGAAACAACACTCCAGTGCTGGCCAAACAAAGGGTTTTTGCGATGGAGAACAGCCAATTGGCGGTCGATATTGAGTTGACCTTTGGGACTTAAGGAAAAAAATGACAGTTTTTCTTCTTGCGATTTACTAATCAAACGGTCGCGCAGGAGCTTACCCAAAGCGCCCCTTACCCGACGCGACGGCCAACGCGGTAGTTCGTCTACTCTGGCGCGGTCCTTGTCTTCCAAAAAAATTAGGATTTCAGTGAGGATATCCAACATCACTACTAAACTAACGACCGTGCGTTTAGTTGTCAAGAGCAAAAAATGTGGAAAACTCACCACTCCACATTTTTAAAACCCCATTCTAATAACTTTTTAGCTTCCGCCGCGGACGCAGTGTTAGTAAATTCATAGGTGGAAAGAATAACGGCAATTAAAGTGTGCTCTTCCCGCTTTGCCGCGGCTACCAAAGAATGCCCGGCTGTGGGCGTAAAACCGGTTTTTAAGCCAATGGCGCCGGAAAAAGGCATCTCTTCAGTAACCAAACGGTTAGAGTTTTTTAATTGATATTTTAGACCATAATTAGAAACAATCTCGGCCTCGGCTTTGGATGTTATGGAGACCAGCATTTCATTTTTTAAGAGCTCGCGCGCTAAAATACCCAAATCAAAAGCCGTACTGCCAGCTGTGTCGTCCAGACCGGCCGGGTCTTTGAAAACACTATTTTTCAGACCTAAATTTTTGGCTTTCTGGTTCATTAAATCCACAAAGCGCGCCAGAGAACCAGAGCGCAAAGCCAAAGCATATGCCGCATCATTGCCGGAATTAATCAAAAGACCCTGAAGTAAATCAAAAACGCTAAATTTTTCGTTGTTTTTAAGCCCAATTTTCGAACCAATCACGGCTATTGCTTCTTTATTTACCTCCACCATTTCATCTAACTTAAATAAATCCATTACTACCAAGGCGGTCATCATTTTGGAAAGCGAGGCAATAGGCAAAAAATCAAAACCGTTCTTTTCCAAAAGAAGATAATTGGTTCCTCCGTCAATTAAGGCGTAACTTTTGGAATTAATCAGGGGCGCTTTGGCTTTCTCCTTAATTTTCGGCGCGGGCTTGATTTCCGGCAGTCGCAGGGTTATTTCACCTTTGACTGCCGCGCTTTTTTCTTTTTGGCTCTTTTTGTTCAAAAAATTAAAAATAAAAAAAGATGTCAGTAAAAGCAAAACCACTAAAATAAAAAAAGGCAAGGTTTTTTTTCTGGAAAAAAAACTCATGACCATCACTTTTTTACAACTAATTTTAGATCTTTAAGCTGTTCTTTGTCAACTTCTGAAGGCGCTTTCATCGTCAAATCACGGCCGTCGCCGGTTTTAGGAAAAGCCATTACTTCGCGAATATTTTCTTCTCCGCAAAAAATCGCCAGTAAGCGGTCCATTCCCAAAGCAATCCCCCCATGAGGCGGCGCGCCGTACGAAAACGCCTCCAAAATATGGCCAAATTTTTCCTTAATTTCTTTTTCAGAAAGCCCGACCAGCGCAAAAATCTTTTTTTGAACCGTGGGGTTGATAATCCGAATACTGCCGCCGCCCAGTTCAAAACCATTCAGAATTAAATCATGCTGCCATGAACGCACTTTTAACGGATTTTTATCCAATAAAGAAATATCCTCTTCTTTGGGCGCGGTAAAAATATGGTGATTGGGGTCTAATTTTTTGGTTTTGGGGTCCCTCGTAAAATAAGGCCAGTCCAAAATCCAGGCAAAAGCCAGTTCTTTTGGGTCTTTTTTGTTTTGGCGCAAGTCCGGTTTGTCGGTTTGGTACTTCTTGATAACTTCCGCGTATTTCAGGCGGGGGAAGGGTTTTTTGGTAATTTTGTAACCCTTTAAGTCCGCGGCGAGCAGGACTAACATTTTTTCCACCAGTTGTAAAATTTCTTCCTGCGTGGCAAAAGATAATTCAATATCTAACTGGGTAAATTCGGGCTGTCGGTCGGCTCTTTGGTCTTCATCGCGAAAAACGCGAGCAATCTGGAAGTATTTTTCCAAACCCGCCACCATCAATAATTGTTTATACTGCTGGGGCGATTGCGGCAAAGCGTAGAATTTACCGGTCTGCTGGCGGCTGGGCACTAAATAGTCACGCGCGCCTTCCGGAGTAGATTTAGTTAAGATAGGCGTTTCCACTTCCACAAAGCCGTTTTGAGAAAGATACTGACGAATAAACTGATTGACTTGATGGCGTTTCAAAAGATTATTTTGCAACCGCTCTCTTCTTAAATCCAGATAGCGGAAAGTCAGGCGCTTTTCTTCGTTAATTTCATAGCCCGCGGTGTCCACTGGAAAAGGCAGGGTTTGGCTTTCGGAAAGCACAATAATTTTTTTCGCGGTTAATTCAATGATACCGGTTTTTAATTTGGGGTTTTGCTGACCCTTGGGTCTTTTGATAACCTCTCCCACTACTTCCACCACGCTGTCAGTGCTTATCTCGCCCTTTTTTTCCTCTTTTTTTACCACCACCTGCGCCACGCCACTTTTATCCTTCACATCCCAAAACATAATCTTGCCGTGGTCGCGCTTGCTCACGATAAAACCACAAACCCTAACTTTCTGACCGATTTTTTTAACTAATTCCTTGATTAAAACTCTTTCCATTTTCCTCCAATCTTTTATTCTCAAGTTCTCAAGAACATTGGAATAAAAAATTCTACCTTATTAGCGTATTAACGCCTGATACTTTTCTTCTAAAACCTTTTTCACCTTGTCAAAAATTTCCTCCACTCTTTCATCCGTCAAGGTTTCCTTTGGGTTTTGAAAAACCAGATGAAAAGCCAAACTCTTTTTCTGCTCGCCGAAAACTTCGCTTTGGTATTGGTCAAATAATTCCACCATCCAAATTAAATTATCCA
>CAZKOU010000029.1:0-6852 GCA_964554505.1 uncultured Candidatus Saccharibacteria bacterium | reverse complement strand
GGCAAGAGGCGCAAACAAGCGGTCAACCAACGGGTCATTGATCATTACCAAAGAAAAAATCCCCACAGGTACTTTGTGTTCAATAGCCGCAAAAGAAGCAATGGTAATGGCCAGAGAACTTTTGCCCATACTGGGCCGCGAGGCCAAAATAATCAGGTCTGAAGTTTGTAAGCCGGCCAGCAGATTGTCCAGTTCGCGAAACCCGGTGGGCACGCCGCGCAATTTGCCCTTATGTTTGTGCAGTTCGTCAATCCGCTCAAAACTGTCTTTCAAAATTTCCTTGATGGGCACAAAGAACTCGCGCAAAAAACGCTGGGAGACCGCGAATAAACTGGATTCGGCCTGGTCTAAAATCTCGGTAATGTCTTCTTTCTCTTCATAGCCCAAAGACATAATCTGCGAAGCCGCGGCAATTAATCTTCTTAAAGTGGATTTGGAGCGGATAATCTCGGCCCAGGAGACAATGTTTGCTGTCGAGGGAGCGGCTGAAGTTAAAGAGGCCAGATAGCTCGCTCCCCCCACATCTTTTAACTGCTTATCTTTTTCCAAGACATTGGTTAAAGTGACTAAATCCACGGGCATTCTTTTTTCAAATAATTTCAAAACCGCGGCGTAAATCAAAGCGTGGCCGGGATGATAAAAATCCTCCGATATTAAAACATCAGCCACTTTAATAACCGCGTCTTTTTCCAGCAAAAGCGCGCCTAAAACGGCCTGTTCGGCTTCCAAATTCTGGGGCGGGATATTAATCCCCTTTTCCTCGGCCATATTCAAAAAAATTTTAAGAAGATTCTATGCCGAAAATTTCGGCTACATTTTCTTCGGCGTTTGACTCATCTAATTTTGGCGCTTCCAGAATTTCAAATTCAATGGGGATATCTTTATCCCAAATTTGACGCGTGACTTGAGATAAAATTTGGCGCGCTTGGGGCGAAGATAAACGTTCCTTGTGGAATTTGAAGCGCACTGCTACCACTAATTTTTCTTCGGACAAACTTTTGGGCACCGCATCTTTTAAAAGACCAAATAAAGAATGGTTGCGGGTTTTTAAGGCCTCAACTACCTTAGGCCAGGTCTCTAAAGAGAAAGAAGAAGGCGCCAAAGAAGCCGCTTTAGAGGAAGGGGTGGGAGCAGAAACAGAAGAAGCGGGGGAAGAAAATTGACGCGCAAAGCGAAGGGAAACTAATTCTAAAGGAAGTTGCGGCACAAAAGCGGTCTTCATCTGCCAAGTCGCCTGATTGAATTCTGAAAGCGCCTCTTCCCATTTTTCCAAATTTTCCTCATTTTTTTCCAAACGATTCAGTAATTCTTCCCGAAGACAAAGCACGACCTTAAAAGCAAAAAGATTAAGGTCGCGGCCGGCGTTTTTCAGTTCATTAATAATGCCCAAGGCGCGACTGGCATCCCCGGCAAAAATGGCTTCTAAAAATTTGTCAACTTGAAAATTTTGAGGCAAGGCAAAAATTTCCGCCACCTCTTTTTCGCTCAAAAAATTTTTTTGGGCAAAGACCGAAAGCTGGTCCAAAGAAGAAATGGCGTCGCGAAAAGAACCTTCGGAAAGCTCGGCAATTAATTTTAAAGCCGATGGTTCAATTTTAAGATTTTCTTTTTTGCTGACCGCGGCCAAAAAATCCTCTAACTGGGCAACTGTAGCTTTTTTGAATTCAAATTTTAAAACCCGGGAAAGAATGGTTTCCGGCAGTTTGTGTATCTCTGTAGTGGCTAAAATAAAAACAACATAAGGAGGCGGCTCTTCTAATGTCTTGAGTAAAGCGTTAAATGCCTCGCCCGTCAACATATGGCATTCGTCAATCACAAAAATCTTATAGCGCCCCTTGAGGGGGACAGCCCTCACCTTTTCTTTAAGTTCGCGAATCTCCTCTATCCCCCGGTTGGAAGCGCCGTCAATTTCAATTAAATCAATAAAACCCGCTCCCAAAATACCCAAACATGTCTCACATTTATTGCACGGCTCGCCGTCTTTTTTTGAAAGACACAAAAGCGCTTTAGCTAAAATGCGCGCCAAGGTAGTTTTGCCGCTTCCCTTGGGACCGGCAAAAAGATAAGCATGATGAAAACTATCCTCGCGGCTTTGGGTCTGGAGTAGCTTTTTAACAATTTCCTGCCCCACCACTTCGGAGAACTGACTGGGCCGCCATTTACGGTAAAGAGAAAAAATAGGCATTCCTTGCCCTCCCACAAGAATATCCTAATATATTCCAAGCGAGTGTCAATGTAGATAAATCTAAAAAAGATAAAAAGATAGGCCGATAAGAGGATAGGAGAAAAGTTAATCGTTGCGGAGCGCTTCTAAAGGCGAGAGTTTGGCGGCGCGGCGAGCCGGGTAAATGCCGGCCAAAATTGCCACAAACCAAGCAAAAAAGAAAATGAGAACCGCAAAACGGTAAGGCGTGATAAAGATGATAATCTGGCTTGGCGACTGGGCTGTTTTTTGCAGATAAAGCAAAAAATGATTAATAAGATAGCCAAAAAACCAAGCCAGAGAAATTCCTAAAGCGCCGCCGAGCATCCCGAAAAGCGAGGCCTCTTCTAAAAAAAGTTTATTGATATCGTGATTAGTGGCGCCAATGGCTTTCATAATGCCAATCTCCCGCGTGCGCTCTAAAAGCGAGATGGTCATAGTATTGATAATCCCTAAAGTAGCCACTAAAAGCGCGATGCCGCCCAAAATGCCTAAAGCGGTTTGCACTATCAGAAAAACCTTATCCACCTGGTCTAAAAGATCTTTAATGGAAGAACTGAAAAATCCTTTCTCCTCCACTTGGCTTCTAACTTTATCAATGCTCTGGCGGTCTTTAACTTTTAATTTCACGGTGGTTAAATTGGTTTTCATTCCTTGCTGCATAAAATTGAGGGGGAGATAAACATTCAAAGTAGCGGTTTCTTCTGTCAAGCCCTTGATTTTAACGGTTTTTTTCACGGCGGCAGGCAGTTGCTCGTCAGAAAAAGAGACGATATTAAGCATTACTTCGCGGCCCAAGACCGCTTGATTATTTTCCTCGCCAAAACTTTTGAGCACCGCCTTAGACACAATTAATTCCCCGGCTTCATCCGAGGAAAAAACAGCGCCCCTTGATATTTCCACGGATTCCATTTTGAGGTTTTCTTTTTTAACTCCATTGACTAAAACCGAGGTGGAAACATTGTTCAAGGTTATTTCTGCCGGCAAAACCACCGAGGGCGACACCGCAGTCACATCTTCTAATTTTTGCAGTTCAGCCACGACATTGTCATTTAAGACATCTTTGCTTCCCGGTTTAGGGCTGACGGCGATGGTTAGCAAAGCATCAATGTTGGCAATTTGCTCGCTGGTGGTTTTCTGCAGACCAAATCCCAAAGAAACCAAACCCACGATGGAGGCAATGCCCAAAACCACACCCATCACCGTGAGTAAAGAACGCGCCTTAACCAAAGAAAAATGGGCTAAAGCCAATTTCCAGGAATCCAAAAAACCCAACCGGTCCCTGACGCCAGTCAAAGCGGGTAATTCTAATTTCGCGGTTTTTTTTCCTCTTTCTTCTTCTCCCTCTTCCTCCTTTCCGGCTGCCCTCCCCTTCTCTCTGCTCAAACGGCCATTTTCAAGATAAATTATTCTGTCCGCATAGCGGGCAAAACGCACATTGTGCGTGACCAAAACAATGGTTCTTTTTTGGTGGCGGTTCAGCCACCAAAGTAACTCAATAATTTTTTGGCCATTTTCTTTATCTAAATTGCCCGTGGGTTCATCAACCAATAAAATAGCCGGATTATTGACTAAAGCCCGCGCAATAGCCACTCTCTGCTGTTCGCCGCCAGAAAGCTCCAAAGGTTTGTTTCGCAGACGTTCCCTTAAACCCACAATTTCCAAAGCACCCTTGGCTCTCTTTTCCCTTTCCCTTCTTTTAAGACCAATAAAAAACAAGGGCAGTTGGGTGTTCAAAAAAGTATTTAAGGAAGAGACCAAATTAAATTGCTGAAAGACCATACCAATGCGGCGACGGCGAAAATGCGCCAAATGTTTTGGATTCAAACTAAATATATTTTCGCCAAAAACCTTAATCTCGCCGGAAGTGGGTTTATCCAAACCGCCCAGCAAAGAAAGTAAGGTGGTTTTACCGGAACCAGAAGGGCCGAAAATAACCACAAACTCGCCCGCATAAATTTTAAGGCCAATCCCCTTCAAAACCGGGATTTTGATTCTGCCCAGCTGAAAGGTTTTTTGAAGACCATTTATTTCAATAACCGGCTTTCGCCTGTTCATAATGATTAAGATAAACTAAAGTTATTGTCGGTTTATCTGCCCGCCGTAGCTCTGGCGGGGACGGGTCTTTTTATCCCCTTCCAACTCCTCCACTTCTTCTTCTACCTTTAAGAAAGAGAGAAAAAATTCAAAAAGGCCCAAACCAAAAAGAAAAATAATAAAGCCCAAAACAACGAGCCCGATATCAATTAGAACTAAACGAAAAAGATTTAAGTTGGGATTAGCCAGAGAAACAAAGAAAATGAGACCCAGTAAAAGCAAGGCCAAAATAATACTGACGATTAATATAATGTAAGCCATCACCTTAATGGCTAATTGAGAGATATTGAGCATTTAAGTTTGCGCCAGCCAGCCAAAGAGCCAGCCAAAAGCGGCTCTTAGATTTTTAAAAATGGTTTCCAAGATATTGGCTTGAGACGGCTTTGCCGCTAAATTAAGGTTACCGGCCTGCTTAGCGGTTTTATTTTCACTACTAACTTGAACTTCAAAATTATGGGTTTGGTCTAAATTAAGGTCTTTTACAATGAATTGGTGCGAAAGATTACTGCCCCTGCTTTCTAAGGACTGGTTGCCCAAAGACAAAGTGGTGGAGGTGGGTTTATCGGTTTCCAAAGATATTATTGCCTCACCTTTCTCCAAACCCAAAAGCAGGGGCTCGGTTTTAAGGTTAGAGATTTTAGGCGGGGTCTCGTCTTTGCCGCTGGGATTGAAACTTAGAATTTCGTTCTTGGAAGCCAAGCGGTAACTGTAGGTTAGTTCTTTTTTAATGTCAGTGTCGATAAAATATTTAAGTTCGCCAATTTCCTGCTCCCCGGAAATGGCTTGAAAAATAGTGGAATCAACGGCTTTTTCCAGGCGCTCTTTGACGGGAAAAGTGAGCAATGCTTTATAAGAATCGGCTTTTTCATTGGAAAGATTAGTCACCTCCAAGCCCGTGATTTGATATTTAGACAGCCCGGAGGTTGATTTAGCCAGTACATTCTTAAAGAATCCGAAGGCATTTTCAATGGCTCTCAAAATTACTTCCACCACACTTTGTTCGCCAAAAGGCGTTTGGGTGGTAAAGTTGCCTTCGGTCTCAACGCTGTTGCCTAAATTATCTTTGAGTTGGACCTTGGCTTTGTAGACCTGGCGGGCTTTTAAATCTTTAAGGGCAAGAATGTGAACCGTGTTGAAACGGGAAGAGTAAATACCTCCTTTGCCTTGGGGCTCTGTCTCAATTTTACTAATAACAGTGGGAGAAGATGTCTCAATCTCAACTGAAGCCGCGGTTTTCTTCTGCGCATCCACTAATTTGGAAGGATTAATAACGAGCTTCAAAAGCCGCGGCGCTTCGCCGGCTTTATCTTTAATTTCCAAGGACTGAAGCGAAGATTCATTAGAAAGATTGCCCGCGCGGTCTTCGGCGCGAACTGTCATTCTCAAAGCCGAGGGCTCTGTTTTAACAATAACAAAAGTGTTGGGGGTGGTTTCTTCCTCCTTGCCGTTTATAACGAGATGATAATTTTTAACGCCGCTTTCGTCATCTTGGCTGGCCGACCAATCCGCGAAAACTAAATAAACACCAACCAAACGATTGGAGACATCTAATAAACGAATATTCTCGGGTGCCGTGGGTTTTTTGGTGTCAACTAAAATTTTGTTTTGCAAAATGGGCTCGGACAAATTACCCAAAAGGTCAATGGACTTGACAATGATTTCAAAAATGCCGTCATTATCAAAGGTATAAGAGTAAGAATTACTGGTAGTGATTGTGGCCGCGTTGGCCCTCTCTATCCCTCCTCGCCCCTTTTCGTCCAAAGCAGATTTAGTAAAAGAAGAGCCGCCTTTTATTGACTCAAAAACCAGCACCTTGTTATCCTTGTCTTTAATCTCCACTTGATAGCCGCTTAAACCCACGCCGGAATCTAAAGTCGCTTGCCAGTACCAAGTTACAGTGCGCTTGGATGAAAGAGCGTCCACTTTCAAAACCTGCAGAGATTCTTTTTCCAAAACCAAATTATTTTCTTGGCCGCGATAAGTTTCTGTGGCCGACAAAGAAGTAGCGGGTTTAGCCGGACCAGTCGTGTCAATTTTCAAAGTATAAGTAGAAGTGGAGGAACGAATGTTGCCTGCATTGTCCACGGCTTTGACAAACCAAGTATGAGAACCATCGGCCAAGGACTCGGTTAAAGTAAAAGATGTGGTGGGAGCCGTAGCCGTTCCGTCTTGTTTATCATCTATCCAAATTTGATAAGAGCTAACGCCCGCTAAAGCGTCTGTGGTCGTATTCCATTTCAAAGTTGGCTTGGTCTTGGCTGTCCAGGAATTGTGGGTGGGCTCGGAAAGGTCAAAAGCCGCGGGCGGGGTCTTATCAATAGTGGTTTTGTTGCCCGCGCCGGCAGATTCCTGATTACCCACGGAGTCAAGGGCTTTAGTTTTAATGGTCACTTCTCCGCTGGCCGGTGTGGCCCAACTATAAGACCAAGTGGAAAAATTAGAGCCGGTGTTGGTGGCCGCGGCCCAAGAATTGCCGCCGTCAACAGAAACCAAGACCTCACTAACCACTCCCCCGCCTAAGTCCGAGGATGTGCCAATAATGCTATAGACCG
>CAZKOU010000028.1:0-7085 GCA_964554505.1 uncultured Candidatus Saccharibacteria bacterium | reverse complement strand
TTTTTGTGCTGGTGTTTTAAGCGAGGTGGAACCACCTGGTCTCCCGACGCAAGTTGGGACCATTCCGAACCCAGAAGTTAAACGCCCCAGCGCCGATGGTACCTCGACGTTACGTCGGGGGAGAGTAGGCCAATGCCAGCGCTAATCAGAGGACAGAGAACAGAGAACGGAGGACAGAAAAATTTCTGTCATCTGTCATCTGTCATCTGATTTGAGGACGGAGAAATTTCCGTCATCCGTCATCCGTCCTCCGATTATAAAATGGAGGCCTTTTTTAAAAGAGGAATGAGTTTGCTCCATACCCGGGCCGCTATCCGAAAGGCCTCTTTGCCTTTTTCCGTAATATAATAAATTTTTCGTTCCCGACCCTGTACGGTTTGGTTTTTAACCTTAATATAGCCGCCTTTTAGAAGAGTGCCTAAGGCCGGATAGAGGGTTGATTGCGTGGGCGTGGAGAGCCCTTCGGAGTACTGCGCAATCACGCGCGCCAGCGCGTAACCATAATACTCTTTAGTTCTAAGGGCTTTTAGCAATAAAAAGCGCACTAAACTTTGATTGATTAATTTTTCCCAATACTTTTCGTCCTCTAATTTTAGTTTAGTCATGCCTCGAACCTCAACTCAAACATAGAATCGGATAAAAAATTTGTCAAGTGGACAAGCGGAAAATTTGGTGTATGATGAAATTGGTATGCGCATCATCACGGACTTACATCTTCATTCCAAATATTCCCGCGCCACCTCGCCCAAGTTAGACCACACGGGCATTGCTTATTGGGCAAAAGTGAAGGGCATTGATATTGTGGGCACAGGCGATTTTACCCATCCTCTCTGGTTAAGCCAATTAAAGCAGAATTTAACCGAGGCGGGCGAAGGGGTTTATAAAGTTAAGGAAGGCGAGGGCGCTTTTTACATTCTTTCCGCGGAAATTTCCTGCATTTATTCGCAAGGCGGCCGCGTGCGCAAAATCCATACCATTGTTTTAGTGCCTTCTTTTGCGGCGGCGGAAAAAATTGTGGCTAAACTTTCTATCATCGGCAATCTATACGCCGACGGTCGACCTATTCTGGGTTTGTCGGCGCGGGATTTGGCCTCTTATGTTCTGGACTTAGAACCTAAGTCCATCATCATTCCCGCTCATGCTTGGACACCGCACTTCTCGGTCTTTGGCAGTCAGTCCGGCTTTGACTCTCTGGAAGAGTGTTTTGGCGAAAATACAAAACATATTTTTGCCTTGGAAACCGGGCTTTCTTCAGACCCGGAAATGAACTGGCGTCTTACGGCCCTTGACGAAATTTCGCTCGTTTCCTTTTCCGACTCTCATTCGCCAGCCAATCTTTTAAGAGAGGCCACGGTTTTTGAACTGAAGAAGCCCTCTTTTTTTGAAATTAGTGAAGCCCTCAAAAACCATCAAGTCGCCTACACTTTGGAATTTTATCCTGAAGAGGGCAAATATCATTTAGACGGTCATCGAAAATGCGGCGTGCGTCTGGAGCCGCTTGAATCCCGCAAAAACAAAAATCTTTGCCCGGTTTGTCAAAGGCCTCTAACCATTGGCGTACAAAATCGCGTCGAAGAATTGGCTGACCGACCCTTTGGTTTTAAGCCGCCTAAAGCCGCGCCTTTCAAAAAATTAGTTCAGTTGACTAAAATTATTGCCGAAGCAATAGGCGTGGGCGCGGGCTCCAAGAAGGTTGAGCGGGAATATCAAAAAATTATCCAGCAGGTCAAAAGCGAATTTGCGGTTTTGGTTGACTTATCTTTGGAAGACTTGAGCAAAATCGTGGAGCCAAAAATCGTGGAGGGCATTAAACGGACGCGCGAGGGAGACCTAATAATCGAACCCGGCTTTGACGGCGAATTCGGCAAGGTCAAAATTTTTGATAATCCTGCCCCGGAAAAACCCTTGGGCTTGTTCTAATGTGCTAAAATAAATACAAAGGTCGTTTAGTTAATCCGGGATTTTATCAAGGGAGCCCTATGAAAACCCTAAACCCCATTTTATCCTTGGTGGCGGGTGTTTTGGCTTTGCTTATGTCCGCGCAGGCCATTTGGATTATCGCCCTTTACCTTATTGTTGTGGGACTTTTGGATTTATTCGTCAAGCAATCGTAATCTTTCTATGCCGGAATTACCCGAAGTTTTGACCATCCAAAGGCAGTTAGCCAATTTTGTGATTGGCAAAAAAATTGCGCGGGTGGAAAAATTGCACCCCAAAACCTTTGAGGGAGATATAGACGACATCAGAGGCGCCAAAATCAAAAATATCCGGCGCCGGGCAAAGATTTTGATTCTTGATTTGGATAACGGGAAGTCATTATTGATGCACCTTAAAATGACCGGCCAGTTAATTTATGAAGGGGAAAATGAGAGGGCAGGTGGCGGTCATCCTGTCCCGCCGCTAAATAGTCCTTTGCCCAATAAATCAACGAGAATTGTTTTTCATTTTGAAGACAACGCCAGGATTTATTTTAATGACTTGCGCCTTTTCGCTTACGCGCGGATTATTCCCACTTCTCAAGTGGAAAAAGAGAAAGCCATTCGGGAGTTTGGACCCGAACCATTTGACCAGAACTTCACCCCGGATTGGCTTTCAAACGCGCTAACCAAAAAAACCACCAAAATCAAAGCCCTGCTTTTAGACCAGACCTTTATCTCCGGCTTGGGCAATATCTACTCTGACGAAGCCCTTTACTGCGCCAAAATCCATCCCACCAAACCGGCCAACCGGATAGACGCGCCGGGTGTGTCGGCGCTCTTTGGCTGCATCCAAAAAGTTCTGAAATTAGGCATCAAGGCCGGCGGCGCTTCCGATAATTCTTATGTCAACGCCAAAGGTCTGCCGGGAAGATATATGAGAATGGCCAGCGTTTATCATCAAAAAACCTGCCCCAAAGGTCATCTTGTTTCAAAATTAAAAATGAACGGCCGCACAGCGCACTTTTGCGCGATTGAACAAAAGTAAAAAAACCAAATGAACAGCAAATGTCGGGGCATTGTTATCAAACGAATTGATGTGGGCGAGGCCGACCGGCTTTTGGTCATTTTCACCGATACTTTGGGTAAAATAACGGCGCGCGCCAAGGGCATTAAAAAGGGTTTGTCGCGGCTGGCCGGTCATCTGGAGCCGTATCAAGTGGTGTCGCTTTGGCTTCATGAAGGAAACCGGGGAAACCAAATTCCTTTGCTCATCGGTGCCGAGCTTTTAGAGACATTTCCTAGCATTTCTTCGTCTCTCAAAAAAACCGGATTGGCTTTCTATTTTGGCGAATTGGTGGATAAAACCATCTCGGAAAAAGACCCTCACCCCGAAATTTTTGAGCTTCTTGTCTTCGCCCTGCGCGGCCTTAGACCGGAAAAAATCCACCCCCTTTTGGTTTCTTTTTTTGAGTTAAACTTGCTTAGGTTTTTGGGCTTAAAGCCGCCACTTTTACTCCTGAATAAGGAGCCGGAAATCAAAAAGATGCTGACCGGCGAATTGCCTGAAGTTTTTTCTGAAGAAAAAATTTTGACTATCAAAAGTCAGGCGCACCTTTTTTTGGTTGAGCAAGTGGAGAGAAAATTTAAGAGTTTGGAGTTTTTACAGAAAATTAAAATATAATTATTTGTTAAAATGCCGCACACTTTTTTGGAAATTGACTTAAAAAAATTGGCTTCTAATTTTCGGCTCGTTCAAAAAATAGTCGGCGCGGGAGTGAAAGTCGCCGCAGTGGTCAAAAGCAATGCTTATGGCCACGGGCTTTTGAGAATAGCGGAGTATTTGGCGCCTTTGGCGGATTATTTGGCAGTGGATAATTTTGAAGAAGCCCTGATTTTGCGGGAGGAAGGGTTGGATTTGCCTATTTTGATTTTGGGCCCCGTGGAAAAAGAGCGCTTTAAAGCGGCTCTTAATTATAATGTAGAGTTTGTTTTGTTTGATGCGGCTGATATTGAACCCTTGGCGCGTTTGGCTTCGGAAATAAATAAAAAGGCCATTTTGCATTTGAAAGTGGATACCGGGCTTTCGCGACTGGGTTTTTTGCCGGAAGAAGTTTTAGATATTGTGCGACACATTAACGAATTTTCTTATTTGAAGTTAGAAGGCATTTACAGCCATTTTATTGATTCTGCGGCGAATCTGGTCTTAACCTCCAAACAATTAAGGGCTTTCCAAAATCTTCTGGCTCTTTTACAGAGAGAAAATTTGAGGCCGCCTTTGGTTCATCTTGCCAACAGCGGGGGAGTGCTCAACTGCCCGGCTAGTTATTTTGATATGGTACGGGTAGGCGGCTTGCTTTATGGTTTGGAACCGGGTAGTGGACTTTTACCTAGAATGGCGGAAATGGGATTTCAGCCGGTTTTGAGCTGGAAAAGTCAAGTGGCGGCTTTGAAAAATGTGAGGGCAGGAAGTTTAGTGGGCTATGGCGGCAGTTTCAAAGCCAAAAAGCCCTCGCTTATTGCCGTTATTCCCGTGGGTTATGCTGATGGTTTTGACCGCGGTTTTTCCAATCATGGTTTTGCGTTAGTCGGCAACGTCAAGTGCCCGGTGGTTGGGCGTGTCTGTATGCGTATGTCGATGCTCGATGTATCCGCGGCTCCCGAAGTTAAAAAGGGCGACGAGGTGGTTTTGCTCGGCGAGCAGGGAGGAGAAAAAATAACTGCCACGGACTTGGCTGGCTTTATTGGCACGAATTCTTACGAAATCACCACGCGGCTGATTGAGGGTTTGCCGCGCGTCTATAAATAATTTAAAGGCAGGTAATCAAAACAACTTTTAAAAGTCCAATAATTGAAGGTCAAAAGCCGTACTCGGCTTCAATATGTTATGGACGAGTGCAATAGATTGACATTTTTGGGTTGAGTGATATAATTAGTTTGAACCTACCCGTTGCTGCACTGCAAGGAGTTCGCTTACCCCCTTGAGCGACTCCAGCATCCCGGCGCTTGGGAACAACCTCCTTGAGCTACCCAAAGCTCGCCACCATCCCCCAGCGCCGGGGACTTTTTTTATTTCCGCTTCCCTTGTAATTACACTCTATTACCTTAAAATATTAAGAGGTCCTTGACATTACACTCGCTTGAGATGGGAGGGCGAGAAGAGTGAGTAAAGGCAGTGGAACAGAAGGAAAAGAGAGAAGAACGGAAAAATCGCCTAAGGCCTTATTTGTCTACGGATTCGAGACACTTTCATTGGACCGACAGGGCAGAATTACCATTCCCGTTGCGGTGAGAAGAGAACTTTTCCCAAGATCATCTGAAGTCCTTCTGATAGAGATGGAGAAAGGGTGGTTTCTTCTTTTTCCCCCGAAAGGTTTCCCAGATATCCAAAAATTATTGGAAAAGATTCCGATATACGATCCCCGCCGCGATCTTCTTTCTTCCAAATGTCAATTGTTAAAATTGGAGGCGGGAGGCCGGATGCTTTTTAGGAACCGTCTGTTAAGATCCGGTGCCGAAGAAACTGATAGTGTACTTATGATTGGTAAAGGTAATCATCTGGCTCTCTGGCATCCGAAGAGCTGGGAGCAGAAATCAAGAGAAATAGGAGAAAGAAATGTTTCCCCGCCCGCTCCAACTACTTTTGCCGGGTTACTTGATGAGTTGCAGCTGGAGGATTTGTTTAATGAGTTGGTGAGAGATAAGCCCTCGGATTCGGTCGGCGCTGTGTCCCATTCCACGCCCCTTGACAAAAATTGAGGATGATTTAAGATGAGGGCGAGCAGCCGAGAGAACTCACCTGCTTTCGGCTTGCCTGTCCGTCGCTGGGGTGGCCGCACCCACTCCGGTGCACGCAAGACAGAGGGAGACGACCACAGCGTCTCCCTCATTTTTTATTTTTGAAACTCTCAACAAAACCCCAGACCCCAGACCTGGGGTGGAATACCCGAGGTGCAGGGTTAGGGAAATGGGGGCAACGTATACAAAGGATTGACAACTAATTTGTTAGGGATTATAATAAAATATCACCGAAAATCTAAGAAAAGGAAGTGATGGTTGTGTTAGAAGAAAACAAGAGAGTTTTGGCTGTGGGAGCGCATCCGGGTGATGTTGAGTTTATGTGTGCCGGGACATTAGCTCTTTTATATGGGCAAGGCTGGAAAGTTTACATCGCCACCCTGACTGCCGGCGACTGCGGTAGTCGAGAGATTCCACCCGATGTGCTTTCGGAAAGGCGTCAGGAGGAAGCCATCACCAGCGCCAAAATACTTCAAGGCGGATATGCCTGTTTGGGAGAATCTGATTTCCTCATTGTCTACTGTAGGGCAACCTTGAAGACACTAACCACTTTGGTTAGAAAGATAAATCCGCTTCTGGTTTTCACTCACCCCTGCCAGGACTATATGCCCGATCATGAAAACACGGCTCTGTTAGTCCAGACGGTTTGTCTTACCGCTCCGGCTCCTAACTTCCGAGCATCGGCTCCCACCGGGCTGTTGCCAGCTACTTCGAAAATTCCTCATCTGTACCACTGGGATCCGTTGGGACTCAACTATCAGGGCCAGCCGGTTTGGCCAGGCATGGTCGTTGATATCCGGGTAACCTTAGCAGTTAAGGGGGAAATGCTTGACTGTCATGAAACGCAAAGAAGCCGGCTTTTGGTCCAGCATGGCATTGATGAGTATGTAGGAGAAATGGAACGATGGGCAAGGGAAAGAGGACAGTTAGCTGGTTGTTCTTCAGCGGGCGAGGGGTTCACTCAGCATCTGGGCCATCCATTCCCTCAAAATAACCTTCTCAAGGAAACCCTGGACAATTTGGTTTGGGTAGCCAAAAAACCAGACCTTCCCCCCGGACCGCTTTATTTCTAACTCAAATCCCAGATAGACCATCCCGTTTTCCCTGGTAGCAATTTCTTTACTACCAGGTTTTTGTTTACTTTTTGAACTAAACTGAACTTTCTTATTATTTTTCTTATTTATTTCTGCTATTTTTAATCTTGAATCAGAGATCGCTTATAGGCAGTTAAAATAACAGGAGAAAATTTGGAGAAATTTTAGGAAACGGTAATTCGGGGCAATTTTTGAAAATTGCGTGCTTTATCATTATTTTTTAGGTTGGAGATTTGCAAAAATTGAATCGCTGGGATAAAATAGAAATAATGGCAGA
>CAZKOU010000027.1:1435-7225 GCA_964554505.1 uncultured Candidatus Saccharibacteria bacterium | reverse complement strand
CGTCACCACACCCTTCGCGTAAAAGCTACGGGCGTCAAGAAGGTACGGGTTGCAGGCAATCTCAAAATAATAAAAATCCCCGCCGGGGACCAGGAGGAAAGAAATGCCCCGCAGCAGGGAAACGAAAAAGGGGAAATCCCCGCGAGGGGCTGGGGAGGAGGGTACCTGCCAGATTGCCTCGCGGGGAAATTCTGGGGTTGCCGTCAGGTCGTATTACCCCCAAGCAAAAACTCGGGGATGATTAGGTCATTGGCGGCTTTAAGGGCCTTGTTAGCGACATCGACGTGGACCGCGCTTAGCTTGAACAAAGATAAAGCCGCTTTCTCGGACGACTGAAGCTGAATCGCCCAATGAATCACCAAGGCATCCGTTCCCATCCGGCAGGACATCCAGATGAAAAGGTCGGAGTTGCTCATTGTCAAGTTGAAGATTTTTGCCGCCTCAACCTCAATGCTTACGCTCTCAGCAATCAGCTGAATAAGCAAAGTATTGTAGACGCGCACCGAATCCCGAAGAGAATAACCATTCTCCATAAGGTTCTTTTCGCCCTTCGAAACCCCGAGACAATTGTTGGTTTGGGCTAATATCCTTTCCAACAATTTCACATGAGGGTCTTGTTCGGTGGTTGTTTGCGCTGTTGCCACCGAGGGCTGCCCGAGAAGAAAAACCACAACGAGACAAACTACGAATACTACTGCCAGCCGATTACATTTTTTCAACGTGACACATCCTTTGATACGAGTCAGGGAGATTCCCTGCTGATTAAAAAAATACCACAAATCGTGTTAAAATTAAAGAACAATGAGGATTTTTAAGTGGACTTTGTTAATAATTCTGATTTTTTTGGTTTTGGGGCTCGTGGTTTGGAAATTAAAGAGCCGCGGCGGGCCAAGCGGGCAAAATAAGCAAGGCAATCAAACCACCACCCCAACCTCAACTGGGGACTACAAACAAATTAACCAGCGGTTAGGTGGGAAGGATTGTCAGGGCCAAGGGTCCAAGACCTTAACTCATTTACCCATGCGTCCGGAGGATTTTTCTCATATCCTGCCTTATGGTTTGATGATTGGCGGCCATGTCACGCCCGTGGACCACTGGTATTTTGCGCCGGCGGATTATCAATCCCCTCGTGATGCCTATCCGGTCTTTGCCATCGCCGACAGCACCCTAACCTCCATTCAACGTCGCGTGCGGAGTGTTGAAGACCCCTCAAAGAAGTCGGATGAGTATCGTCTGGTCTTTACCTATTCCTGCACTTTTTTAACTTATTATGATTTGGTCACTTCTTTGGAGCCGCGCATTTTGGAAAAAGCGCCGCAACTAAAAAAAGAAAACTTTGCCCAAGTGGAAATCCCGGTCAAAGCCGGGGAACAAATCGGCAAAATCGGCGGGCAGACCCTGGATTTTGCGGTCTGGGACATTACCAAACCATTGACCGGATTTGTCAATCCCAAGAGTTACGAAGGAGAACCCTGGAAAATCTACACCGCCAACCCCTTTGACTATTTTTCCCCGGAAATTAACGAGTTGATGAAAGTTAAGATAGCGCGCAGCGTGGAGCCGATTTGGGGAAAAATTGATTACGATATTGACGGCAAGTTGGTGGGCAACTGGTTTTTGGAGGGAAGCGGCGGGATTGCGGATTCTTCCAAAGAACGTTACTGGCAAAGCCATCTTTCGGTGGTTTATGACTATTTAGACCCCGGTGCAGTAGAGGTTTCTTTCGGCGATTTTGAGGGCAAAGAAAAGCAATTTATGGTTAAGGGCAACGCGCCTGACCCGGCCAGTGTGGGAGAAGAGGCGGGATTGGTGAAATACGAACTTCTGGAAAATTGGGAATACTATAAAGGAGATGGCGCGCGCTGGGACAAAAAAAGCGCGGCCCAAAATCTGAAAATAAAACCAAACGAGCAAATGATGGCGGGCACGGTTCTTTTTCAAGTTTTGGAAAACCGCCGACTCAAGATGGAGACATTTCCCGGCCAAAAGGCCTCGGAGGTAAGTGGGTTTAGTGAGAAAGCCAAGGTTTATTTGAGATAGAAGCAAAACTTCCATCTTCTACATCAGATGTGTAACCTAAAGAGCAAATCTCGCAATGATAGTTATAACCCAAGGACTTGACAAACTTTAGGGGGGTGTGGTATAATTATTGTTGAGATCGGGAGGCTACCGACCCGCCGTAATCAGTCGGCGCTTAAGTAGCCATCGATCTCCTTTTTATTTCAAAAGAATCCTTAAAATTTCATTAGCGGAAATCTTTATTTCTGATTTTTTACTAATATAGGATTCATGGGCGATCTTGTGGGCGTTAGATTTTTTACCAATTGAAGTAAATTTAATAGAACCCGGCTCAATTTTTATTTTCTCTTTATTAAAAATGTCTAAAATTGAACTCTTGATGTCTGATTCATGTCCGGGATATTCTCGATCAATGATAATACTATCCAAATTTTTAATATCACTTTTTAAAAGATAGAATATCATGGTAGAAAAAATTTTTGTGATGAACGTTTTGCCCTGATTAATTTTACGATAGATAGTTTGAATTGTTCTTTTATCTTTAGCCGATATTAAAATCGATTTGCTAATAGAATTAGAAAAAGCCAGTACAGTTGGCTTATTGGTATTCTCTATCTTCCCGCTCTGGTCAATTTCAATAATCATTCTTCAATTATGTCTTCATTTAGCCCCTAAATCAAGCGGGGATTCATCAATCAACAAATTATATCACAACAAGGGGGACGCATCACTTTTTAATCTGATTACTGACAATAATGATTTTTATTTGTTTATTGTCAATTCTTTGGTTCAAATGTGATATGTCCCCTATTTCCTCTACGATCTTTAGGCATCCTTTCGCGGGTCCCTTTTTGTTAAGTATGAAAATTTTTGCCGAGGTGTGCAGAGTAACTCACCTTGAAAGTGTGTAAATGGGTCATAAGAGGATTGATATTTTGCAAAAAAGTTTTGGGGGCGAGCAAGTTCGCCCCCTTGCCGAGGGATCGAAAATCCCAGAGCGTCGATCTGTCTAGGCGACGAGTTTCAACACTCTCGGGAAACCGACAACTGAACCAGACTCGCAATTGGCGGAGCAAGCAGGACAGGTACCGAACTCGGGCATGCCGCCGCGGAAGCAGAAGTACAGCGAGCGCGTCCAGTGGCCGTCAGCGGTCCGGTCGTACTCGTCGCCAGGGATGTCGATCCAGAGGTCCCCGTAAGCAACGAGGCGCTCTGGCATGACGCTCAGTAGCGAACCAACCTGCACTGTGCAGAACGGCAGCTCCTGCTGACGAATGGCCGTCTCGCGGGCGTTGCGGGGTGAGAAGCCCCCATAGAACTGCCCGAACGTGATCGGCATCGGAGGCAGGAAATCCCCATCGGTAGCGGCCTCCAATGTCTGGATGCGTCCGCGGACCAACTCCTGAATTCGGATGTAGTTGGCACCCAACTTGCCTTTGTGGTAATTGTAGAGCGGGCGCTGCTGCCCGATTAGGGCGATCAGATGTTCGACAACCTGACCATAGCCCTCCCCGTAGAAGTCCTGTATGCTGAAGATACATCCGAGAGCGGCGATCTTGGGCGGGAACCACCAGACGCCATCCCAACCGCTCGGAACGACGATGTCGCGGTTGGCGATCTCGGGCAGGACCAGGTTAGGGAACAGCGAAGCGGTACTCTCGCGCTGTTCATCAAAGGAAGGTACCGTCCAGCCCGCAGGGTAGCCGCAAATGCGCCCGACCCGCTCCTTCTTGTAGGGGTTCTGGGTGGCACCGCTGAGTTCGCGGAAAAGATCGTCGAGCCGGGACTGAAATACGCCGCCTTGCTCGATGACCATCTGGGCGCCTCTTCTATCAAGGCAGCGGTTGACCACGACCTCCACCTGTTTCCTAATCTCAAACATCTGCCCATCTGTAATTCCAGACGCAGTCTGACTGGTCATCAGCTGTCGCCTCCTTGCGTGCAATGCTCGCCAGCATATTTGCTTGTCCGCCGTAGCGTTTGCTTAGACGGAGCCCCTTAAAGCCCCGCTAATTACCTTTATACCAGATAATTAAAAGGGCTACAAGGAGGCGTCAAATCCGAGAGGAACACCCAAGGTGCCTCGGCTCTACCCGGAGGGTTCGGACACCTTTAAGGTATTTGTGGTGTGGGATTTTATTGCTATAATAATAGTGCATCACAGGAGAGAAGGAGGAACGTGATGATGCTGGGATTGATACAGAGAAGAAAAGGACTTTTGCCTTTGTACTCCCAAATGGAGGCTGCCGGAAGAGAAGTTGTCAGAGGATACGTAAAACAAGTGAACTCGTCTGTCTTCACCGAAGAAGAGATGGTTGAGTCCTTGGTGCGCAATGGAGCCGTCAAGATAGGCCATTTCAGGCTACTTTTCGGTCTCCATAGCGACGCGTTCTTACAGTGTGCTGCTTTCCTCGGTAACCACGAGAACCTTACCAAGGTGGCGAAGGAGCTGGCCGCGAAAAGCAGAGAGTGGCATCCCGATGCGGTTCTTGGTCCGCTGACCATCGATGCTATCTTTACACTGAGTGTCGCCGAGCAGTTGGGAGTGGAGCACGTTCTGTTCGCTGATATGAACAAATCTGGTAGACCAGTTGGTTTGATGCCCGGGCTCCAACTAACTAAGGGCGAAAGAGTGCTTATAGCTACTGACATGATGACGACCGGAACGGGAGTCAAGAACCTTCAGGAGATCGTGGCTAATGCAGGAGCCACGTCAGTCGGAGTTGTTGCGTTTGCTCAAAGGATTACGCCCAAAAATGAAGGGCACGTGGTCACGGAACTCCCTACAAAAACCCTATTGACCTTGGAAATGTCCCATTGGGAGAAGAGGGAGTGCCCGCTTTGTCGGGACTCGGTTCCGATTGTCAACGCGCTTGACATAAGTTAAGGTAGACAGGGCAGAAGTGTTTGGCCTTTCGCGCCTGTGAGCCTTCCTATGAGCCTTCGGCGGGTTTTACTTGTCGGAGGCCTTTTTCTTTTGTCTTACAACGAGGACCAAAATAGCCCCGCCACGTCAGGGCTTGAATCTCTATAATAATAGACTGCTACCAATTCTCCCTTTCAGAGGTTTATCGGCTCGATTTTGAAAAACCAAATCGGGCCGTTTTTACCCCCGAAAAAAGGCCGATTACCTCTTTGACCACTGCGGCGCGCGACGAGCCCGTTTCAAACCGGGTTTTTTGCGCTCTTTTTCGCGCGGGTCGCGGGTTAAAAAGCCAGCTTCTTTAAGCGTTTTTTTCAACTCTGGATTGATTTTTAATAAAGCCCGCGCCACGCCTAACCGAATGGCCTCTAATTGGGCTGTCTGACCTCCGCCACGCGTCTGGGCTGAAATATCCCATTTACCCAACTCGCCCACTAATTTTAAGGGCGCCAGAAAGACCGCTGAAGTTGTAGAGGGTAAAACTTCTTTTTCATTGAACAAAACCGCGCCTTTGCCAGCCCAGAGCCGCACAGACGCTTTGGCTCTTTTGCGTCGTCCAATACCAGAAAAAAATTTACTTATCTTTGGCATTGTTTTTAAGAATTAAACGCGCCAGCGCTCGGTTTCGCAACCGATTTTTGGGCAACATATTAAAAACGGCTTTGCGAAAGACGCTGGACGGATTCTTAGCCATTAATTCTTTTAGGGTTTGCTGTTTCAAACTACCCGGATAGCCGCTGTGCCTATAATATATTTTCTGATTTAATTTGTCGCCGCTAAACTTTAAACCGGATAAATTATAGACCAAAACCTGAAGATCGGGCAAGCGGTTCGGCGCGAAATCCACT
>CAZKOU010000027.1:0-1335 GCA_964554505.1 uncultured Candidatus Saccharibacteria bacterium | reverse complement strand
ATAAATTCCACCTGATAAAGGGGCGCGAAGTCGCCTAAGCGGCGCTTTAAAAAACGCGCCCGCGCGTAGCCGCCGGTTCTGTCCTTAAACCTTGGCGCCAGCACTTCCAAAACCTTATCCACCGCCCGTTCCTGAAAAAGGATACTTAAAAGCCGGCGCCGCGCCAAAAGCGCGTTTTTGTTCTTGCCTATTTCAATCATTCTCTCGGCCGCGGATTTTAAAAGCTTAGCCCGGGCTTTTGTTGTCAGGATTTTTTCATACAGAATCAAACTGGCTAACTGATTACGGGTTAGATGGGAAATTTTTGACGAAGTTTTCATTTTACCGCTTTTTTGGGTTTAGAGACCTTTTTTTCCCTGCTTTTACGAATTTTTTTGCTCTCTTTATCTTTATCTTCCAGAGAACTTAAGGGCGCGATTTCACCTACCAAATTAGACAGTAAGATAACATGCTCGGTTAAAATCTCCATCGCTTCCTTCAGGCACTCGCGGGGATTTTTGGTGCCATTGGTTTCCACCTCCAAAACAATTTTTTCATAGTTGGTGGCGCGACCCACGCGCGTGTCCTCCACAATACTGTTGACTAAAACCACCGGAGAAAAATAGGCGTCCAAAAGAATTGTGCCCAAAGGGATTTTTTCTTCGGCGCGCGCTTCTGTGGTCAAAAAACCGCGGCCCTTTTCCACTGTGGCTTCAATCTTAAGTTCGCCGCCTTTATCTAAAAGCACAATGGGATGTTCCGGGTTAGCGATTTCAATTAAAGGATTTTTGCCGAAATGGCCCGCGAGCACGGTTTTAGGACCTTTAACATTTAAGGTAAGAAGGGCTGGTTCTTCGCCCTGATAGCTTAATTTCACGCCTTTGAGATTTAAAAGCAGTTCCACCGAGTCCTCCTTGACATTAGGCAAAGCGCTGAACTCATGCCCCATACCGTCTATTTTGACTTGGGTAATGGCCGCGCCTTCAATCTTGGAAAGTAAAACACGGCGCAGAGCATTGCCAATGGTATGACCAAAACCCGGAGTTAAGGGCTCAATTATAAAAGTGGCGCGATTTGGTTCTTCTTTTTCGACCTTGATTTTGAGCAACTCTGTGTCGGGAAGGATGTATGTCATTGAATACCTCCGTTGTACGCAGATACACGAATATACAAATTACACCAATAAATAACCAATTTCTTAATGACTAATTTCTAATAAATGTTTTAAGGCCTTAATGTTTAAAAATTAAGACATTAAGAAATTCATTAGACATTAGACATTTAGGCATTAGAAATTAATATATTTGTCCAAAATATTATCTGCTATAAAATTCTACAATTAAATTTTCGTCAATT
>CAZKOU010000026.1:3376-7399 GCA_964554505.1 uncultured Candidatus Saccharibacteria bacterium | reverse complement strand
GCTTTTTGCAGTTTGCGGAGGGTGTGTGAGACGGCAGAAATGGAAACGCCGACCACATCAGCAATGTCCCCAACCGACAGCTCTTTATGTCGGCAGAGAAGATAACAGATTTTCAGGCGTGTCGGATCGCCGACCATATTAAATTCCCGCGCGCAGGCAGTAATGGCGTTTTTATCCCCGAGTTCTTTTTTGAGATTGTCTTTATCCATACTTGAATTCATATTCAAATGATAGCAAATCAAAATAAAAAACACAACAAGAGTTTATTCACAGGAAGGGAAGATGGGATGAAAAACGCAATGCTTCTGTGTCTCATGACCGGGTTTTTTTGAGAGTTGCCCCGCTTTTAGGGCGGCTCTCCTCTTTTTGGCTTTTGAAAAATACTATGATAATATTAAATTAAAGAAAGGAGTTTTAATGAAATGCGCTAAATGTCATGGCGAAGCCGAGGGCTGGAAGTGCGCGATTTGCGGCGAAGAGTCGGATGAGCATGACGAAAGTCATACCCACGGCGAACCCGCCTCGCCTCGCCACTGTATGCCCAAGTGCAAACCCTGCAATCAGGCCGAGGCCCATTGTACTTGCTGATTTGGGCAAAAAAATTTTTGAAAGATGCCTACTAAAATCCGGGTCTTAATTTTAGCCGGCGGAAAATCCGCGGAGCATGAAATTTCTATCCAATCAGCCCAAAATATTGCCGCGGCTCTTCAAAAATTAAAGCCGCCCAAATACGAAGTCAAATTACTCAAAATCGGCCAAGAAGGCAGGGAGTATTTAGAAACTCTGCCCGCGCTTTTAGAAAAAACTGATGTGGTTTTCCCGGCTCTGCATGGTCCCTTTGGCGAAGACGGCACGATTCAGGGATTTTTGAAATTAGCCAACAAACCCTTTGTCGGCGCCTCGGTTCTGGGTTCGGCCATTGGTATGGACAAGGATGTGATGAAACGGCTCCTGAACCAAGCCGGCCTTAAAACCGCCCGTTTTTTGGTTTTCCTCTCCCGCAACACTCTGGATTTTACCCAAATCAGCCGAACTTTGGGACTTCCTTTGTTTATTAAGCCAGCCAATCTTGGCTCTTCGGTCGGCATTCACAAAATAACGCGCCAAGATGAATTTCAAAAAGCCGTTAAAGACGCTTTTACTTACGATTCCAAAATTATTATTGAAGAATTTTTAGATGGTCGGGAAATTGAATGCGCGGTCTTGGGCAATGAACAGCCCATCGCCTCTTTGCCCGGCGAAATCATCCCCAAACATAAGTTTTATTCTTACAAAGCCAAGTATCAAGACAAAAAAGGCGCGGTTTTAAAAATCCCAGCTGAATTGCCAGCCGAAATCATAACCCGGATTCAAGACCAGGCCATTTTGGCCTTTCAAATTTTAGAATGTCAAGGTCTGGCGCGCGTGGATTTTTTTCTCCTTAAAAACAACGAAATCCGCGTCAATGAATTAAACACTATTCCGGGCTTTACTAAAATCAGTATGTACCCCAAACTCTGGGAAAAAAGCGGCTTACCCGAACCGCAATTAATTGACCAGTTAATTGAATTAGCCAGAGAGCGTTTCCAAAAAGAACAAAAATTGAAAACTTCTTTCTTTTAGATTTGGCTTGTGATAGAATAAAATTGATGGAAAAAAAAGAGTGGGAATTATCCACCAATACTATCTTCAAAATCATTTTGGCCATTGTCGGACTTTGGTTTTTGATTAAAACCATTGACATTCTAATCCTCTTCTTTATGGTTTTGGTGATTGTGGCCGCGCTTTCGCCGGTAGTAGACCGCTGGTCTTTAAAGATGCCGCGCGTAATAGCCGTGCTTTTGGTCTATTTGCTCATCCTGCTGGTGATTGGCGGTAGTTTCTCTCTTATCATCCCCCCTTTGGTGGAACAGTTAACCAAATTAGCCCAAGACCTTCCCCACCTTTTAGACAAGGTCTCGCCTTTTTACGAAAGCGTCAAAAACGCTTTAACCGCTTCTTCGGAAACATTAGGCAACCTCTCGAGCCATCTCTCAAAACTTTCATCCAACCTTTACCAAACCACCTTGGGCTTTATCTCTGGCGTGGTGGCTATTTTCACCATCTTGGTTTTATCTTTCTATCTTCTGATGGAAAAAGACGGCGCCACCAAATTGATTGCCGGGCTGTTGCCGCTGAATCAGAAAGAAAAAGTGGCTGATGTTTTCCAAAAAATCGGGCTGAAAATGGGCGCATGGTTAAGAGGGCAAATTGTCTTGGCTTTGATTGTCGGGGTTTTGGTGCTGATTGGGCTTTGGCTCATTCAGATTCCTTTTCCTTTGGCTTTGGCGGTCTGGGCCGCTTTCACTGAATTAATCCCTTATATCGGACCGATTTTAGGCGCGATTCCGGCGATTATTATTGGCTTCTTAATCAGCCCCCTAACCGGCATTTTAACAATTTTGATTTATGTCATTATTCAGCAGATTGAGGCCAACTTTTTGGTGCCCAAGGTGATGCAAAAAGCCGTGGGGCTTTCTCCGGTAGTGATTATTCTGGCTTTACTGATTGGCGGAAAACTGCTGGGGTTTTTAGGTGTGATTATTGCCATTCCCGCGGCCGCGGCTTTTCAGGTCTTTCTGCAAGAATGGCCGAAATTCAAAAAAGTTGATGGTTGATGGTTGATAGTTGTCTGGCGGAGCCAGATCTCGCTTCGCGAGATTGGTTGATAGTTGTTGGTTGCGCAGCAGCCGGGCGCGTAGCTCAGTTGGTTAGAGCGTCTCTTTGACGTAGAGAAGGTCTCCAGTTCGAGTCTGGACGCGCCCACCACCCTTCGCCCCTTCGGGGCTACGGATGGCAGGCCGCTGCCGAACAATCATTAAATAATGACAAGCATCGGGCAATTTTTAAAAACACTTTACGAATGGGCCAAAACATTGGCTTTGGTTTTGCTGGTGGCTTTTTTAGTGCGTTATTTTGTGCTACAACCCTTTGTGGTGGAGGGTTCGTCTATGGAACCCACTTTACACTCAAAACAGTATGTTTTGGTGGATAAATTAAACTATCGTGTCCGACCACCTAAACGGGGCGAAATCATTGTTTTTCGCTTCCCCGGCTCTCCTTCCTTAAACTACATTAAACGGATTGTCGGCCTGCCGGGTGAAACCGTAGAAATCAAAAGCGGCCGCGTTTATATCAATAATAATCTCTTAACCGAACCCTATCTCAATGGCAACAAAACCCTGATTAGTGAAAACCTAACCACTAATTTCCAGAAAACCATTGAGCCGAATGAATATTTTGTGTTAGGCGATAACCGCTCCCACAGCTCTGACTCGCGAGAGTGGGGCGTTTTTCCACAAACCAATATTATCGGCCGGGCCTTTCTTTCGGTTTATCCTTTTGATATGGCCGGGCTGATTGCGGTGCCCTCTTATGCGTTCTAACCAAGAACTAATCAACTACCTTATTGAAAAGGGCTATTTGAAGGCGCCCCGTATAATTGCCGCTTTTTTGGCCATTGACCGCGTTTTCTTTGTGCCCAAAAAACTTCGCTCCCTTGCTTATGAAAACGACTCCCTGCCTCTTGGATTTGGGCAGACCATCTCCCAACCCATGGTTGTGGCGTTTATGTTAGAAAAACTAAAACCCGAAAAAGGGGAGAGAATTTTGGATATTGGCGCGGGCTCTGGTTATACAACGGCTTTGCTTGGCTTTTTGGTCGGCGAAAATGGAACGGTTGTTGCGCTGGAGAGAATCAAAAAACTCAAAGAAAAAGCGTCTCAAAACATCAGCCATTACAGTTTCATTAAAAGAGGCAGAGTAAAACTTATCTTAGGCAATGGCACAAAAGGTCGAGTCAAAGAAGCGCCCTTTGATAAAATTTTGGCCTCGGCCACGGCTTCAAAAATCCCCGTATCTTGGAAAGAACAATTAAAAGTGGGAGGCCGGATTGTGGCGCCGGTTTTAGATACAGTACAGGTTTGGGAAAAAAGAACCGCTCAAAAGTTTAAAGTTCAAACCTTCCCCGGTTTTTTATTCGTGCCCTTAATTTAATCTCATTAC
>CAZKOU010000026.1:0-3276 GCA_964554505.1 uncultured Candidatus Saccharibacteria bacterium | reverse complement strand
TATTCTGGGCCACAACGCTTCAAACGGCTCTCCATTAAATCCAAAGTCAAAACCTCTGTTTTGCCGAAATATTTTTCTTGGTTCCGGGCAATTAAAGGAGGAATTTCAGAAATAGGTTTCAAGCGCGCAATAGTTAGGTGGGGTGAAAAACCGCGCTTTTCCAAAGCAAAACCCTTGGATTCATATTGTTGGCTTAATTTTTTCTGCAAATCCAAAAGCGCGCGGTTTTCTTTAATTCCAATCCAAAACAGACGCGGCCTTGACGCAGGAAAAGTTCCCACTCCCTGAAACTCTAAACTAAAAGCCGAAAAATTGATTTCGCCCAAAATCTCTAAAATTTCCTCCAGGCGCTTTGTCCAGCCAAAGAAAACCAAAGTAAGATGCAGATTTTCCGGCGGCACGAGACGCAAAGGCAGCCCCTCTAAATTCTGCTTTACCCAGACAAAAATTTTTTCTCTCAAATCCTCCGGCAAATTAAGGGCTAAAAACAGCCGCTTGGTTTCTGACACATCTTCAGTATACTAAAAATAAAGATAAGAGGATAAGAAGATAGGAGGATAGGCCGTAAATAATTAAAAAAATCTAAACAATGCTTTACGCTGATTTGCTCATCAAAACCAAGACCAAAAATCGTGAAACACTCTTCTTCACTTACGCCATTTTGCCCGAAATTCTGCCGGAATTAAAGAAAGGAAGTTTGGTGCTGGTCAATTTTCGCGGTCAAAGAAAAAAGGGCTTGCTTTGGCGTTTTCGCAAATTTTTACCTTCCCAGATTAAAACTAAAACCTTAAAACCTATTCTTAAGGTTCTTCATTCAAAGCCCCTGCTTTCCGAAAGTCAACTCTCCCTCGCCCGCTGGCTAAGTTCCTATTACCTCGCCCCCCTTAATGAAATCTTCTTTTTTTTAAAATGAATATCTACTTTTTTGGCGACACATTCCGAAACCGCCTTTCCTATTATAAAAGGGCAAGCCGCAAAGTGATGAATCGCGGCCAAAAAGTGCTTCTTTTATTGCCTGACCACGCCAAAGTAGAGTATGCGCGCCAATTTTTTCCAGAAAATTCTCCTGATTTGATTATCGGCACCCGTTCCGCGCTTTTTTCACCTTTAGAAAATTTAGGGCTGATTATTTTAGACGAAGACGACCATTTTGCCTATTTTGAAGAACGCTCTCCTTTCTTTCACGCCAAAACAATCGCCCTAAAAATCGCCCGGAGCCAAAACTGGCCGCTTTTAATCGGCAACTTAATACCCACAATTGCCACCCTGTCTCTAATTCAAAGTAAAAAAGCCAAGGTGCTTAAAGAAATTAATTTCCAGACGTTCCCGCCCTTGTTAGTCAAAAAACTTTATTCCGAGGAAAAAGAATTTTTAAGCGCAGGCACTATTTCCTTGTTGAAAAAATCTGTTGAGGAGAGACAAAAAATTGCCTTTATTATTCCCCGTCTGGAAAATTATTTTTTTGTCTGCCGGGACTGCGGTTTTTTTGCTCAAGAAACGCCCCTGCCTTTAGTTTGCCCAAAGTGCCAAGGCAATAATCTGAAAACAAAAAATAGCGGCCGGGCGGATTGGCAAAATTATCTCAAAGAAAAATTAGGCAAGGAAGCGGCAAGCATCCAGATTGAAAATAAAAAAATCCTAACATCCCCGGAAGTTACTTATGATACGGTCGTGGTTCCAGCTAACGATTGGCTTTTTTCCCTGCCTGACTTTCGTCTTTCCGAATCACTGCTCTTTTTCTATCTTAAACTCTGGGAAAAAACCAAAAAAAATTTAATCCTGGAAACGCAAACAGAAAACCCTCTGCTGGAAGCGTTGAAAAAAAGAAACCCGGGAGAAGCAATCAGTAAAATTCTTCAGGAAAGAAAAGAATTATTTTTCCCGCCTTTTAGTTCCTTAATCCGCCTTTTGGGACAGGAAAGCGGGGAAGAAAAATTAAAAAAAGAAGGAGAAAAAATTTATCAAGGTCTTTTAAGCGCTGGTATAGAAAGTTCTTGTTTTGAAATCTTTCCAGCCGCGCCTTGCGAACACCGCCAAAAAAGAGGAAAATATAGATGGCAGATTGTTTTAAAAATTAAACCGGGAAAAGAAGCCGGGGTTAAAAAAACGCTTTTGAAAATAGTGCCCACAAGTTGGAAAATTATGGTAGACCCGTTGAATTTGATGTAAAAAGGAGGGACAATAAAAAAATTAAATATCGGCATTTTTACGGATGTCTATCACCCCACCATCAACGGGGTGGTGCGGTCTATAGACACTTTCAAAAAAACTCTGGAAAAAAGGGGGCATAAGTTTTTTATTTTCGCTCCTTCCCAAGGCGGCGCGTCCAAAGAAAACCGGGTCTGGCGCATTCCATCTTTACCTTTGCCGGGTCAAAAGGACTATCGTTTGGCTCTGCCGGTTTTTTCCGACTTTAATTTTTTGCCCCAACTCCCAAAAATCAATATCATTCATTTACAACACATTTTCCGCATGGGTTCTTTTGGGTTAAAATTAGCCCGCCAACTCAAAATTCCGGCAATGCTCACTTATCACACTATGTTGGTGGACTATACCAATCATATTCCAATTATCAAACATTCTGGCTTTTTGAAAAGTTTAGTGCGCGGCTATTTAATCCGTCGCTCCCGGCGCTTGGCTAATCGCTGTCAGTTAGTCATCGTCCCTTCCAAACCAATTCTCGCGGAACTGCGCTCTTACGGCGTCAAAACACGCATTGAAATTCTGCCCACAGGCGTGGACTTAAAAAGATTTAAGCCGCCCAAAATGAAACTGCCGCCTCAAAGTTTAGTTTATGTGGGTCGTTTAAGCGAAGAAAAAAACCTAAAAATGCTCTTTTTGGCTTTTGCCACAGTCATTAAAAAAATCCCCGGCGCCCATCTTTTTCTGGTGGGAGACGGGCCAGACCGTAAAGCATACGAAAATTTAGTCCAAAAATCAGGCCTCGGTAAACAAGTTTCTTTTACCGGCTTTTTAGACCAAAACAAAACCGCCGAGTATCAAGCCGCGGCGGATTTATTTGTCTTTCCTTCTGTGACGGATACTCAAGGGTTGGTCGTGGTGGAAGCTATGGCGGCTGGCACGCCGGTCGTGGTGGTAGGAAAATTAGGACCCGGCGAAATTGTCAAACACGGTATTTTTGGCTTCAAAACCAAAAACAACCCGCGCGATTTTGCGGATAAAATAATAGAATTATTAACCAACGACAAACTGCGGCTAAAAATGAAAAAAGCGGCTCAAAAAGAAGCCAAAAATTACGCGCAGGAAAAAATGGCG
>CAZKOU010000025.1:0-7773 GCA_964554505.1 uncultured Candidatus Saccharibacteria bacterium | reverse complement strand
GACAGGGTCTGATTTTATTTTAACAATATCTATTTAATTTGCAAGCGTAAAATTAGAAATATAGGACTAAAAAAATCTATCTATTGACAAGAATTTGAAAAAACTATGCGCACCCCTTGACAAAATATTTCAAATATGATATAGTGGTCGTGTATTCTGAAAAAAGGATGTTTTGAACCTTTAGATAACAAAAACCTCCCGAAGGACAAATTGGGTTTCAGAAAACTGGAATTCAGCTTGTCCTTCGGAATTCGGGTAGGGCGCCCATAGAAACGGATCTGGAAAATACCCCAGTAACTTCAACGAAGGGGATCTGGAGAAATTCTCACACTAACCTCCAGATTGGGGAAAGAATGCCAGATATCGCCCTTACTTGGATACCACGAGAGGTGTCCAAAAAGCACTGTGCGATAGTCTGAGCGTGCCAGACACCACCCTACCCACCTTTTTCACAAAATTTCCCAGCGACCGGATAGCGGCGGAGGTTTCCCTTCATACGGGAGGCGGCTTCTGCGAAAACGGTCCTGGGAAGGGAGACAGCCCCCCAAAAAAAAGAAAAAAAAGAAAAAGAAAAAGAAAAAGAAAAAAAAGAAAAAGAAAAAGAAAAGAAGAAATCCGGCTGTCTCCCTCAAGTTTGCTTTGCCGGTGATCGCTTGATGGTCACCGGTTCTGACTCTGCGTTACGACTGGGGACGCGCCCTCGTTGGTGGCACCCCAGCCGGGCGCGGAGTCAATCGGTCCAGCTTTGCTGGACCGCAACGGGAGGGGGTGAGTTAGGATATCCCGCGGAGGGATAGCCGAAAAAGTCCTTTGGACGGGGACTTCATCTCACTCCCTCTACTTCTCGCGAGAGCCTCGACTTGTCGGGGCTCTTCTTCATATCTAAAAATTATTTATAATTTAATCGTTTTCCCCTGCTCAAGTTTCGTATATCCCCTATTCTCAAATTTTGGCTTTAGTCCTTTTTATTTCCAAGAGGCCGAATACCCCCAAAGGGGGATGAGGCCTATTTGGAAACAAACTTTTCCGCAAGGAATACTTCGCGGCTTGCCGCGAAGTAGTTTATTAATATGTCGTAAAATGTAACACTTATCAACCCCTTCTAACCAATTCCCTAAATCGGCGAGCGCTTTGATAATGATAAAAGGAGATAGAAATAGAATGTTTAAAAATTAAGACATTAAGAAATTCATTAGATATTAGACATTTAGACATTAGTCATTGATGGGGTCAATTAGGTCTGTCCCCTTTCCGTTCTCTCATAAGGCGATCGCCTTATGAGAGATTTCAATAAGATTTTTAATCGCCGTGATTCTTTATTTAGAACCATTTAACCATAGTAACCATAGACGGTCGTTTAAAAAATAACGAAAAATAAAAAGGGAACAGTCCCTGCTTCCGGTTAGAATTCCGCGTGGTCTGTCCCCTACTGCGTGTGTCTGTGTGTTTGTGAAAAGCCAATGCTTGACAAAACTTTAGCTACCCCCTCGCCATGGTTTAAACAATAGAAATGCAGGCCGGGAACGCTGTCTGCCAATAAACCCTGACACATCTCGCTAGCCAGTTCAATGCCAAAATTTACCATTCCCTTTGGGTCGTTCTCTATTCCTGAAAGACGTTCACTCACTTTTTTAGGCAAACTGACTCCATACTTGCCGGCACGTTTAAGGAGCCACTCTTTCGAACGAATGGGCAAAATCCCGGGCACTATCGGCACCTTAAGACCGACTTTGATGGCTTCTTCTCGAAAACGCCAGAAATGCGCGTTGTCAAAGAAAAACTGGGTATAAACCACGCTGCCGCCTGCCTCAACCTTTCTTTTCAACCAGTCCATATCAGCGGCACGATTGCCAACCGCGTCCGGATGAATCTCCGGGTAACCTGCCACTGCAACTGAAAAGCAAGAATGCGCAGCAATTTCAGAAACAAATTCCACTGTGTGCTCAAAGCCGCCGGGAAAAGGCACAAAACGCGTCTCGCCCTCCAAAGGGTCGCCGCGCAAGGCAATGAGATTAGAAACCCTCATTTCTTCAAGCCGGCTCAAATTTTGCCGTAAATCGGCCTTGGTCTGACCAACAATACTAAGATGACACATCACTTCCGACTGGCTTAGACGGCTTAACTGCTCCACCCAATTTAAGGTAGAATCTCTCGTACGGCCGCCCAAACCATAAGTCACTGTAAACATAGCCGGGTTAAAAGGTTCTAATACTTCAATGCTCCGCACAATATTTTTCCGACCTTCTTCGGTGCGCGAGGGAATCAATTCAACAGAAATCCGCGGCTGACTGGGGTCTTTAAGGTACATCTCCTCTAAACGCAACTGCTCACCTACTTTCTATTCTTACCCTTTCACCGGGCTTTATTACTGTGCCGTTTTCTTTGGGAATGTACCACTCTCCTCCTTTTTCACTGCGGCGCTTTTCGTATTCCCTTCCCCCTATGCCAAGGATTTGGGGGACTATCTCCCCTACTCTCACGGGCTCGCCATTTTTCCGCGCACTGTTTTCCCGAATACTGGCTGAAGGCGCGGCATTGACGCTACCAACCGCGCTCTCCGCAAAACTGCTCGTCCTCTGCTCAATCTCTATTTCTATCTCTTCCCTCCCCTTTCCGTACTTCTGGCGCGAGGCATTGATAATCTGCTCTATTAAACCATAAGAATCGCGGCGCGGCGCCAGCGTCTTTGCGGAAAAAGCCGGCGAAGTCACGCCGTCAATGCTCATTTTAATGTAAATATGATAATTGTCTAAATTAACTAAATCAATAGCGTCAAACACGGGTTCAAATTCCTTGACCAAAAAACCCGCGTCCGTGGCGCCCACGCGGAAAGCCACCACTGTGCCCACATTGCCGAACACAGCCGAAGCGACTACTTCAGGCATCTGGGCAATATACTGGTTGGTTAAAATCAAATTAAGGTGATACTTGCGCGCTTCGGACAAAATGACGGCAAAGGATTCGGTGGCAAAATTCTGAAACTCGTCCACATACAGATAGAAATCGCGGCGCTCCTCTTCCGGCCGGGCGGCGCGGCGCATAGCTGTCAGTTGAATTTTGGTAATAAGCATAGCGCCGAGCAAAGCCGACGAGTCCTCCCCTATCTCGCCAATGGAAAGATTAAGTAAAAGAATTTTGTGATTATTCATTAAGTGTTCAATATCAAAAGTGGAGGCCTTCTGCCCGACAATGTTTCGGATAGTAGAGGAAGAAAGAAACTGACCCACTTTGTTTTGAATCGGCGCAATGGCTTCGGTCCGGAATTTAGGGTCGTATTTTTCGTATTCATTGATAAAGAAGTCGCGGATGACCGGGTCAGTTAATTTAGAAACCACTTCTTTTCTAAAATCCTTGTCCGTTAAAACGCGCATCACTTCCAAGAGTGTGGCATTGGGATAATCCAGCAGGGCCAAAATAACATTGCGTAAAATATATTCCAAACGGGGACCCCACGACACATCACCGAAAATTTTCTTGAAAATACCGACCACGCCGGAAGCGACGATATTTTTCAAATCCGGCTCCACGGCTTCCAAGATATTAAAGCCCAAAGGATGCTCTCGGTCCGTGGGATTAAAATAAACCACATCCTCAATTCTGTTTTCCGGAATAAAATTTAAAATGTGCCGCACTAAATCGCCGTGCGGGTCCACCACGGCCACGCCACGCCCTTCTTTAATATCGTCAATAATCATATTGGAAAGCATTGTGGATTTGCCGGTGCCGGTTTTGCCAATAGAATACATATGATAGCGCCGGTCCGGCAGTTTAATGCCGAACTGATGCACAATATGACGAAAATTTGTGGCCCCAAAAACGGTTAATTCTTCGTCCGGTACACTTTCTTTGATGGGAAGATTGGAGGGCGGCTCGCCCTTTTTGGAACCAGACCAAACAATAGTCGGGGTTTCCACGGAGATATTAGGCAGATGAAAAACCGAAGCCAATTCTTCGATATGGAGCACAAAACCCGAGGCGCCAAAAGAACGTTTCTGAAAAATGGCTAAGTCCTCAACCGAACCCTCCTCTACTTTCCCCTCAAAACCATTAATGTTGGTCAGATTAAACTGCTTAAACGCGCCCAGCACGCCGTGCAGACGCGAGAAAGCCGCTTCTTCGCTTGGGGCTAAAGACAAAAGCCGGATTTTAGTTTCAAAACCCAGTTTTGTGGCTTTGGTTTCCACTGCTTTCAAGCCCTCTTCCAGCGAAGACGGTAAAGACGGACTTCCATTACTACTTTTAGAGCTTTCTTCCGCGACTGGCGGCCTTAAAATGTTTTGGCCCACGGACTTAAATAAACTGCTAAACTCCTGAAACAGTCCCCTGCCCAAAGTGCTGGCGGGGTTTTGGCCGCTTTTAATTTTAGACACATAAAAAATAGCGTTTTTCTGCCAGTCGTTGGCTGTGGGCCGCATCAAAATTTGAATCCAGACCTCTTCCTCGGATCCCACCTTGGAAAGCACGCCCGTGATACCGGCCAAAGGGTCCACTTCAAAATTGATAAAGGTTTTAATGGGAAAAAACTGCGGCTTGTTTAGAAATAACTCGGCTTTGGCAATATGTCGAGCATCGAGGGATACTTCCTGCGTATAATCTTTGACCTCCTCTATTTCCACCGTGGGATATTGAGCATAAACTTGACCTTCCACAAAATCGCGCAGATGAGTCGGCAGGTAGGCGTAAAACTGGATATATTTCTGGTGAGAAACAATCTCTAAAGAAAAAGAATCCTGATAAAGTTCACCCGCGCGAAAAATGCCGTGCAAAGCGGCGAACATCTGCTCCGCGGCTAAGGGTGTTTTTTCGTTGTTTTTGGGCACCAAAAAACGCAATGCTACAAAGTGGCGCTTTTCAATTGATTCAATCGCCTTTTTGGCTTTCTTCATCCTGAAGAACAAAATCAGAGCCAAGAGAGGCGCGGCGACTAATATAATGTAAAGAAAAATCTGAAAAATGAGCATATATTTTTTATCCTTCCGCTTTTTCTGACTTGCCTAATCTGGCCAGATATTCGCTTTCAACAAATTCTCTTTTCCGACCGTATTTTTGACGCGAGTTTTCAATAATTTGCCGAGCAATTTCAGGTTGAGAAACGGTCTTGGACTTAATCCCCTGCATAGAAAAAGGCGGTGTGGGCGCGGCTTCAACCAATAATTTAACATAGGTTTGGGTAAAACCCAAGTTAATTAAATCGTCCACGCTGACTCCGGCCAGTTCTTTGCTCAAAAATTCGGCATCAACTGCGCCGATGCGAAAAGAAATGAGAGTGCCGATATTACCCACCACCGCATCGCGGAGCATTTCCGGCAGTTGGGCAATATACTGATTAGTCAGATTGAGAGATAAACGATATTTGCGCGCTTCAGATAAAATAGTGGCAAAAGTGTCGGTGGTGAAATTTTGAAACTCATCCACATAAAGATAAAATGGCCGGCGGCTTTCCTCCGGCAAATCGGCCCTTGAAAAAGCAGCGCTAGCCAGTTTGGCCACTAAAATCAAACCCAGCAAATAAGCGTTGGTCTCGCCGATTTTACCCTTGGAAAGGTTGACCAAAAGGATTTTTCCCTGGTCCATTACAGCCCGCAAGTCAAAACTTGATTTGGTTTGCCCGATAATGTTGCGCATTAAATCATTGGTCATAAACCGGCCAAACTTGGAAATAAAATAATTGTACATTTCGGACTTGTGAAAATCCGCGGTCTTGGCTAACTGCTCTTCCCAAAATGTCTTGACCACCGGGTCTTTGAGATTGGCAATGGCGCGCTTTCGGTATTCTTCGTCAATAAATAAATTGGGAATATCAATCAATGTGCCCCCGCCCGGCTGGGCCATAACGGTCAAGGCGGCGTTTCTGCCCCAGTGCTCCCACTGCGGCCCGACAATGCCGGTGCGGGCCGGGTCAAAAAGTTTATAGAAAATTTCAATCCATTCGGATATTAGAAAATCGCGCTGCTGTTCCTTTTGATATTCCAAAAGATTAAGACCCAAGGGATGCTCGCTGTCCGAGGGGTCAAATAAAATAACATCGCTTAGACGCGCCGGGGAGATGCGGCCTAAAATCTCCAAAGTGGCGTCGCCCATAGGGTCAATAAAACAGATACCTCGACCTTCGTTAATATCCTGTTCAATCATATTCAGAAAGAGCGTGGTTTTGCCTGTGCCGGTTTTGCCAATCATAAAAAGATGACGCAGACGGTCTTTTTCAAGAAGACGAACTAATTTCTTCTCGCCCCTAAAAACACTTTCCCCCAAAACAATCCCCTCTTTAGGCAGGTTTAACGGGGGCGGCAAAGTGCGCGCAGCCAGCCACTCAATATTAGGCGTCTCCACAAATTTGTTGGGCAAGTGCCAAAGCCCGGCTAATTCTTCGGTGTTAAGAATGGAAATCGGCGCGTTGGCAAAATTCTGCCAGATAAAATCCGCCACCACGCGGCCGGGTTTTTGCTTTTGCGGCCGCCAGCCGTTTAAACCCATTGATTCAAACTGGGCAAAACCGCTTTTAATATCTTCCAAAATCGCCTGACTTTCTTCTGCGCTCTCGCCCACCGCCACTAATCTTACCTGTGTCTCAAAACCGGTTTTAGCCGCTTTCTCTTTCACCTGCCGCAGAACTTCTTCTTCAATGGGATTTAGAACCTTAGGCGACTTTTCTTCCGGGGGAACGGGCTTGCCAACCACCTGCTTCCCCACTTCTGAAAGCAAGGATTTATAAGTCACCCCCTTTTCTCCCCTGGAAAAAGAATTGGAAAAGGACTCGGCTTTCTTTTTCCAATTCGGGGCAGTGGGCCGCGCTAAAATCTGAATAGCCGCGGCTTCATTTTCAGCTAACTTGGAAAAATTATTAGTCAAACCATTTAGGGTTTCATTTTCCAAATTGGGATAAGTGCGCAGGGGGAAAATAGCTGGTTTGGCTAATTTTAAGGTTAGAGCCGCTATTTCTTTTTTGTCTTTGAAGATATTATGACCGGCTGTCTTGGTGATTAAAACCGCGGGATAAGCGGCGTGGAGTTGTTTTTCCAAAAATCCAGACAAGGATTTGGGAGCTGAAACATAAAAACTAACCATACGGTTGTCGCCGATTATCTCAAATCCAAAATAATTCTGGCCAAAAAAGCGGTTCTTGAATTTTTTCTCATAAGCCGAGGCAAGGGAGGCGAAAAATGGTTCAATTTGAGCAATTCTCTCCCGAAAATTCTCGTGTTGGTCTTCTTTACGCCTTACCTCGCGAGGCACTAAAACCTTAAAAATTACCCGCCGCGTGGTTTTCTCCAAGCGGTTTTTGCTTTTGGCTTCCAAATAAAAATAAAAGAGAAAAAAGAATGCTCCGCTGATAAAAAGTAAAAGAAAAATTAAGATAAACCAGAGCATTAACCCTCCTTTGGTGAAGCGGGAGCAGCTGGAGCGGAACGCAAAGCATTTGCTAATTCTGCCAATTCGCTGGCTTCGCCGCCGTCTTTTGGAACAACAGTTAAAGAGCCCTCGCCAGTGGGTATCTTCCGTTCTAATTGAAAAGTCCCTTCTTCGTCACGGAACCCAACTATTTCCTTTACTCCTTGTGGTGTCTGTTCTTTTTGTGGTGGCAAAGTTTCTTTGGTGCGCACGGATACGGGCTGGCCTTGCGGTTCTTTCTCTTTATCTTCGGAAGGTTTTTCCGGCGTCTTATTTTTTGACGCGCCTTTTGCTACGATAGAGTTTTCTACATTATGTTCCTGTGTCTCGGGTATTTCTCGTAATGTAATTAAAGGACCTTCTCTATTATTGGGCATCTTACAT
>CAZKOU010000024.1:0-7775 GCA_964554505.1 uncultured Candidatus Saccharibacteria bacterium | reverse complement strand
TCGTGGAAGCAAGGGGTGTGGAAAACTAATAGTCCAAACCCGTTGATTTGACAAATTATTTAAGTGTGCTATTATTAAAATAGACCTTGTCATTGGGGTCAGATTTTGGGTTCTAAAGACCCCATATGCCGCGCTTCATGCAAGCAACAAGAAGTAACGACTTTCCTCCAACCTATTACTTCCTTATTGTCCGCCTCGGGCGGACCGCACCTTTCTCGGCAAGGTCAAAAAGGGCGAGCTTGGCTTTCCTTCTTTCGCGCTTCCAGTTGGACGGGAAGGGAGGTGTTAAGTTAGGCGAGCTACTGGGCGTCTAAGTGGGCGACGGGAACTAACCTAAAGATATTGTTAGCCCGACTATCGTTTCCATTTAGACGCTTTTTTTATACAATAGGTTTTGTATGGACATATTAGACGGTCTCAATGAAGCCCAAAAAGAGGCAGTCAAAACCACCGAAGGTCCGGTTTTAGTTCTGGCCGGTCCGGGGAGCGGCAAAACCCGCGCGCTTACGCACCGCGTGGCTTATCTGATTAAAGAAAAAAATGTCTCTCCTTTCAATATCCTTTGCGTCACTTTCACCAACAAAGCCGCCAATGAGATGAAAGAAAGGATTTACAAACTTTTTTCTCCGGGCCTAACACCTACTACCCCCGACTTTACCCCTCATCTTCCTTGGCTGGGCACTTTTCATTCCAACTGCGTCAAAATTTTAAGAAAAGAAGCCCGTCATTTGGGTTTTGGCCCTGGTTTTGTCATTTATGACGAGAGCGATGCTTTAAGCGCGATTAAGAAGGCGTTTAACGATTTAGGCCTTGACCCCAAAAGAATTAACCCCAATGCCGTTAAATCCTTTATTGAGGGCGCCAAGAGCGAATTAATCAGTCCAAAAGATTATTTAAAGCAAGCCAGCGGTTTCTTTGCCGAGCAGGTAGCCGTTATCTACCCCCGTTATCAGGAAATCTTAAAATCTGCCAATGCTTTTGATTTTGACGATTTAATTATGAAGACAGTGGAGCTTTTTCGGAAAAATCCGGCTATTCTGGCTCACTGGCAAAACCTTTTCCACTATATTTTAATTGACGAATATCAGGACACTAATGCTTCCCAGTATGTTTTGGTTAAGATTCTGGCCGAAAAGCGGCAAAATATTTTTGCTATCGGGGATGACCATCAGTCAATTTACTCCTTTCGTAACGCTGATTTTCGCAATATCCTGAATTTTGAAAAGGATTTTCCCGGCGCCAAAGTGATTAAACTGGAACAGAATTACCGTTCCACCGGAAAAATCGTGGAAGCCGCCTCGCGCGTGATTAGTAATAATGTTTGGAAAAGCAAGAAGGCGCTTTGGACGCAGAACGAAGAAGGGGTGCCCCTCATTCGGTTCGGCGCGCAGGACGAAAACGAGGAGGCAGAGTTTATTTTAAATGAGATTGAGGCCTTAAAGCAGGCGGACTCTTTGGGCTATGGCGATTTTGTCCTGCTTTACCGCACCAATGCCCAATCCCGTATTTTGGAAGAATTTTTTCTGAAAATTGGTTTGCCCTACCGTTTAGTCGGCGCTTTGCGTTTCTATGAAAGAAAAGAAATTAAAGATATTTTGGCTTATTTGAAATTACTCATTAATATTAATGATTTTGTGTCTTATCAAAGAATTGTCAACACGCCGCCGCGGGGGATTGGGCCCAAAACCGCCGAGGACTTAAATCATCCTAAAGTCAAGGAATTTCTTGGTTTAGTGGAGGAATTGCGTCAAAAAAGAACAATTTTACCCCCGGCGGCTCTGATTGAATATGTTATAAATAGGTCTGGCTACAAGGACTTTATTTTAGACGGCACTTTGGAGGGAGAGAGCCGTTTTGAAAATCTGAAAGAATTGAAAAATGTGGCGGCCGAGAGCGAGCATTTGGAGGATTTTTTGGAAAGGGTTGCTCTGGTCTCTGATGTTGATAATTTAGAATTGAAAAACGATGCCGTGAATTTAATGACTTTGCACTGCGCCAAGGGTCTGGAATTTACCGTGGTTTTTATTTTGGGTTTGGAAGAGGGGCTTTTTCCGCACAGCCGTTCTTTAATGGAGCCCGCGGAATTAGAGGAGGAAAGGCGGCTTTTTTATGTGGGGCTGACGCGGGCGATGAAGCGGCTTTATTTGACTTTTGCCAAAAAGCGGCGGATTTTTGGTAATATAGGAAGCAGTTTGCCCTCGCGGTTTTTAAGCGAAATTCCCGGGCACTTAATGGAGGAAATCTAAGCGGCTGCAAACTCCAAATGAAAAAATCCAAATTTCAAATTATAGTTTTTAGCATTTTTTTTGTTCTCTTATCATTATTTTTTGTTTTTCGATTAATTGCTCCGGGAGAGGGGAAGGTTTTAGGAGAAGAAGATTTTCGACTAGAAAAGTTAGACACACAAATTGATTATATTGACAATCATCGCCACGAGGTTTATTTTGGCAAAGCGGGAATTGATACTAAAAAAGCCATGCTGGCGGATTTGGGCGCAGTAGTGTACCCGGAAGACAAAATTAGTTTTTTTCCCGAGCCAGAATTTGATTTGGGTTCTAAAGTGGACATAATTCGCGCCAATAAAGTTTTGATTTTTGACGCCGAAAATAAGACAGAATTTAGGACTTGGGCGAAAAATGTTGAAGGAGCGCTTGCGGAAAAAGATATTTCTTTAGGAGAAAAAGACATTCTTAACTCCGCCAAAGAGACAGAAATTAAAGAGGGGTTGGAGATTAAAATTACTCGTGTTCGGGAGACCGAGGTTTTTGAAAACATTACTCTGCCCTTTAAGACCATTGAAAGGCAGGATAACACATTAGATAAAGGCAAAACCAAAGTGATTCAGGAAGGCAAAAAGGGCAATAAAAAAATTACTTATCTTTCCCGCCGCGAAAATGGCAAAGAAGTCAAAAAAACAAAAATTAAAGAAGAAATCACAAACGAGCCGCAGGAGAAAATTGTTTTAATCGGCACCAAAGAGGTGGTGTTGGGCGAGGGGATTGCCACTTGGTATGACTGGATTTCCGGTCTGACCGCGGCTTCCAATACCTTGCCTTACGGAACAAAGGTGAAAGTAACCAGTTTAGAGAATAGGAAAGAAGTCGTGGTGACTATTATTGACCACGGCATTAAGGGTCAGGCGATTATTGACCTTTCAGCTGATGCATTCCGGCAATTAGCGCCGCTTTCCGCGGGTATAATTAAGGTGAAATTAACCGCGCCGTAAGAGAAAATTAATAACTAATGTTTTACGAATATGAGATTGTCTAATGAATTTTTTAATATTTTAATGTTTGAAACATTGGGTCATTAGAACATTTATTAGAAATTAGGATTTAGAAATTAGAAATTTAAGAAGGTATGGATTTAACTAATCTTTCCGAACTGAAAAATTATCTCCGACAACACAACCTTTGGCTTAATAAGAAACTGGGTCAGCATTTTTTAGTTGATAGGGGAGTGCTGGAAAAGATTTTAGAAGTTTCCGATTTAACAAAAGACGATACTGTGGTAGAAATCGGTCCGGGCTTGGGGGTTTTAACTGAAGAATTGGCTAAAAAAGCCAAATTGGTTTTAGCCATCGAAAAAGACCGCAAGTTGTGTGAACTACTGCGTCAACGATTTAAAAATCGTAAAAATGTCAAAATTATCTGCGATGACATTCTTTTTTATTCTCTTAGCCCCCTGCCTTCTTCTTACAAATTAGTGGCTAATCTCCCTTATGCCATCACTTCGCCAATAATCCGCAAATTCTTGGAAACCGAAAATAAACCCAAGTTAGCGGTTTTGATGGTGCAGAAAGAAGTGGGGGAGCGGATTTGCGCCAAGCCCGGCAATTCTGAAAGAAGCATTTTAACTCTTATGGTGGAGTTTTACGGTCAAGCCGAAATTATTAGAATCGTGCCGCGCGCTTTCTTTTTTCCCGCTCCCGCAATTGATTCCGCGATTATCAAAATTGTCCCTCTTATCGGCCTATCGGCTTATCCTCTTATCGCTTCTAACACCTTCTTTGCCATCGTTAAAGCCGGTTTCTCCTCCAAACGCCGCCAAATTAAAAATTCTTTGAAAAATCGACTGGAACTGACGAGCCACCAGATAGATGCTATACTAAAAGAGGGGAAAATTAATCCTGCTCTGCGGGCAGAGGACTTAACATTAGAGGACTGGCTTGCGCTCGCTCAAATTTTTTCTAAGACCATTCAAGATTCATAAACGTCGCCGTCATATCCGGGATTTTTTCCATGTAGCTAAAGACGGCATTATTACCGGCGCGGCTGATAATGACCCTGCCGGTGTAGTCACCTACACTCAAGTCGGCGCCACCGTGGGTTTTAGTCAACTCTGGTTAATGTTGCTTTCTTTGCCTATTCTTGCGGCAGTGGAAGAGATGTCGGCCCGCGTCGGAGTAGTGACTAAACGTGGCCTTAACGCTATTATTTCAAAATATTTTGGGTATCGGCTGGCTTTAGTGGTAGCTTTAATTGTGATTTTCGCCAATGTCGCCACTATTGGGGCTGATATTGCCGGCATGGCCGAAGTGATAGGTATTTTCTTTAAAATCAATTTTGTCTATTTTATTTTACCCCTTGCTTTGATTCTTATCTCGCTCTTGCTTGCCGAAAATTATCAAAAGGTCTCGCGACTTTTTTTTATTTTAACGCCGCTTTTTTTACTTTATGTGGTAGCGGGCATTTTAACCCAACCTGATTGGCGCGATGTCATAGTTAACACTGTTGTGCCTCATCTTCGCTTTAATATCTCTTATATTGCTTTGGCGGTTGGTCTTTTGGGCACCACCATTTCACCCTATTTACTTTTTTGGCAAACCACCGAGGAAGTGGAAGATAAAAAAACCGTCAAACACCTCAAAGAAGAAAAGTATGGTGTTTTTTGGGGTATGTTTTATTCTCACTTTGTTTTTTATTTTATCATTGTGACTGCCGCGGCTGTTTTGTTTGGTAAAATTGGCTCAATTGAAACGGCTAGCGAGGCGGCTTTAGCGCTCAAGCCCTTGGCCGGCGAGTTAGCTTTCTTTTTATTTGCTTTGGCTATTTTAGTTTCTGGTTTTTTAGCCATACCCGTTTTGGCCGCTACCACTGCCTATGTCACGGCGGATACTTTTCATTGGAAAGAGGGTCTTGATAAAAAAATGTTCCAAGCCCGCGGTTTTTATGCAGTACTAATTGGCGCTTTAATTTTTGGCGGGTTGCTGGTGGGCTTAGGGATTAATCCCGTGAAAATGCTGGTTTATTCGCAAATCTTAAACGGATTTTTGATGCCGATTTTGTTAATTATTTTACTTAAAGTAACTTCTAACTCTCAAATTATGAGTAAGTATACCAACGGATTTTGGACCAAATTTTTTGGTTGGTTGGGGGTTTTGGTCTTTGTGGTTTTGGATTTATTGTTGGTTTACCAGTGGGTTAAATGAAATTTTTAATTACCAATTTTCAATTTTCATTCAATTTTCAAATTCCAATTTTCAAATAACAAGGCGAAGCGATGTCTAAGCAAAAAACCTTCTTCATCACCACCCCCATCTATTATGTAAATGCCAGGCCGCATATCGGCCATGCTTACGCTACCATTGCGACTGATGTTCTGGCGCGCTTTTATCGTCAGAAAAAAAAGTTGGTTTTCTTTTTAACCGGCACGGACGAGCACGGCGCCAAAGTGGCGAAGACCGCCCGTGAAAAAGGTCTTTCGCCGCAGAAGTTTGCCGACAAAATTTCTCAAGAGTTCAAAACTGCTTGGCAAGAATTGGGTATTTCTTTTGATTATTTTATCCGCACCACCGCGCCATTTCATATTAAATACGTGAAGGAATTTTTGAGCCAAATTTATCAAAGAGGCGATATCTATGCGGGCGAGTATCACGGGCTTTACTGCGTGGGTTGCGAAGAATACAAAACCAAAGACCAAATCAAAGACGGTAAGTGTTTAATCCACCAGACCGAATGCGAAGAAGTTAAAGAGCCGGTTTATTTTTTCAAACTTTCCCGGTATCAAAAAAAACTTGTCTTTTTGATTAAGACCAACCGCCTTTTAATTTTGCCGCCCAAAAGGCGCAACGAAATTTTAAGTTTTCTTAAAAAAGAATTACAGGATGTGGCGATTTCCCGCTCTAAAGTGGAGTGGGGGATTCCATTGCCGTGGGACAAAAGTCAGACGGTTTATGTTTGGGTGGATGCCTTGCTTAATTATCTTTCCGTTTTTCAATCCGCCAGCCGGCGGAAGTTTTGGCCCGCGGATTTACATATAATCGGCAAGGATATTCTGCGCTTTCACACGGTGATTTGGCCGGCTTTGCTTTTAGCCGCTGGGAGACCCCTGCCCAAAAAGATTTTTGTGCACGGTTTCTTTACCATTGGGGGACAAAAGATTTCCAAGTCGCTCAAAAACGTCATTGACCCCTTAGAATTAACCGCCAAGTTCGGTAATGATGCTTTACGATATTTTTTATTGCGCGAATTTAGTTTTGGCGAGGATGGCGATTTTTCGCTGGAAAAATTAAAGAACCGCTACCGAAATGAGTTGGCCAATGATTTGGGTAATTTGGTGCAACGGGTTTTAACTTTGGTTAAGAAAGACAATCTTAAAGCAACACATAAGAAGGTTAAAATACCGCTAAGAATTGAAGAATTGATTTCCGACTTAAAGTTCAAGGAAGCGTTGGATGAAATTTGGCTGTTGGTTAATAAAGCCAACCGCGCCATTGACCAAGAAAAACCTTGGGCGCTGGAAAAAAGAAAGCGCGCTAATTTTCTTTCCAAACTTTTAGAGCAGATTTCTATCATTGCCGAGTCATTAGCGCCTTTTCTGCCGGAAACCAGCCGGGAAATTAAGACCCAAATTAAAACATTAAAAATTAAACCGCTTTTTCCAAAACAATGATTTGGTTTTTTCCTTTAGCCGCTGCTTTTGCCACAGCAGCTGGTTTGGTTTACGACAAAGTGATTTTAAGCCGCTTTAAGTTGGATTATCGCGTCTTCACGGTTTTTTTGTTTTTCTTTTTATTTTTGGTGACCATCCCCGTGGCGCTTTGGTGGGGGAGAGCCGACGTCGCTATTTTCCAACCGGTTTATTTAATCTTTCTTTTTTTGGTGGTTTTTTTGGCCGTGATTTGGAATTTGCTTTTGTACCGCGCCGTGGCCAGCGAGAAACTCGTGGAAGTGGAATTGATTTTTATGAGCACGCCATTAGTGATAGTTTTGCTCGCCGCCCTGTTTTTGCCAGCGGAGCGGGATTTAAAGATATTTTTACCCGCGATTTTTGCCACCTTGGCTTTGCTCTGGGCGCATCTTAAAAAGCATCATTTGGATTTTTCCAAACAGCAAAAAGGTCTTTTAGTCGCGATTGTTTTAATTGGTCTGGAAACCATTTTGATTAAAAAACTTTTGGCCGTTTATTCGCCGCCTTTGCTTTATTTAGCGCGCTCTGGTTTGATATTTTTGATTTTACTGCTTTTTTTGAGAGCGCCGAAATGGAAGATTAAACCGCGCGCCACGTGGGGGATTTTTAAGGTGGCAATCGTAGGTATGGCGCAGATGATTTTGACTTACTTTGGCTATCAATTAGCCGGTGTTTCCTTAACCACTTTAATTTTGGTTTTAGCGCCGGTTTTAATTTATCTTTTTTCCGTGGTTTTTTTGAAAGAAAAATTAACGCCAAAACATATTGTTTCCTTTGTGATTATCTTGGCCTCCATTATTTACGCTACGGCCTTAAATTAAAAAGAGTATTCAGTTGACCGCCGAGGCATCTTGGGGTAAATT
>CAZKOU010000023.1:3657-7845 GCA_964554505.1 uncultured Candidatus Saccharibacteria bacterium | reverse complement strand
CTTCCCCATCAAACACGCGCACAATGGATAGGGGCAGGGGCTTTTTGGTGGTTTTGTCCAAGACCACGCCCCAGTGTTTCTTGCTTTTGATTTTTTGCTCTTCGCCGATTAAACCGGGCGCCAAAGCGGCAATAAAATGAATCAAAGCCACTACCATCCATAAACTGAAAGGGTGGGTTCCCAGTTGAAAAAAGAAAGACCCGGGTGGCGCCAAGCCCCCTTGTTCTAAAAGCACCAATCCTAAAAGAAACAAACTGTCCAAAAAAGCGACCAAAAAGGCAATTTGGACATAGTCCAAAACCCCGATAATCACTACTTGAAAAATCGTGATAGCCAAAAAAATCAGTCCCAACAAACCGGAGTTATGGATGATGTAGGTGGCCACTAAGCCGTCCAGCCCAAAAGTAATTAAGGTTAGAGCCGGGTCCAAAATCGTCCATTTTTTCTGCAGCCAGTGAAAGAGATAAACCAAAGGAAGCTGGAATAGGGCTAAAAGAAAGATTACTGGCCAAGGAAGCACGCCCAAAAATCCCAAGACCAAATAAGCCAGCCCCAAAAGCGCGGTTCTAATCCGCAGGGCCTTGGAATGGGTGGGCCGAAAAGGAAACTCGGCTAATTTTTGATTAAAAGAGGCCGGGAAATTCATGCTTAATTATGTTTTTATTTTACCAAAAAACCGCTCGGCTCGGTAGAGGGCTTTATCTTTTTCCCAAAAAGGCAGTTTGCTTTTCAAAATCGCCCGCTCCAAAATTCCCAAACTTTGGTCGTAGGTTTTTCTGTCCACAGGAAAAGGAACATTGTCCTTGCCGCCGTGGGCAAAAGTGTAGCGAGCCGGGTCTTCGTAAGAGGGTTTGGCGCCGTAAATAATTTCGGCAACCAAGGAAAGCGAGCGCAGAGTAACCCCGCCCACGCCCCTAACCATTAGAAGTTCTTGAAAATTGCCGGGCTTTAGAATTTGCAGTTTTTGAATATTTTTCAAAAGCCGCGGGCTTTGAAAGTTGACATTTACTATCGGATGAGTGTAAAAATCTTGGTTGGAAAGCTTAAGGGTCTTAAAGATGGTTGGCTGATTTTTATTGCCCTGCCCGTCAGAGCCTACGGCATCAGACGTTGGCAGGCGGGCTAAAACCGCCAGTTCGTGGGTCAGGGTCTTTTTTCGTTCCAAAAGCATAACTTGGGTCTGGCGGTTTTTTTGGCTTTGTTTTGAGGTTAGATTGAGGACTTTGTTAAGTTTTAGCTGGGAGGCAATTCCCGAATGCGGTTCGTTGATAAAGTCAATCCTGTCTTGTTCCATTCCCGCTTCGCTAGCGGCTATGCGGGATATAGCTCCGCTATGCCAGTGATAGCGCCGGGCTAAAAGTTTTTCAATATTCATTCCTTGTTGCACGACCGTCCACTGACCTTGCCGGTTGAAAATTAGATTGTGGTGATAAATTTGAAAGCTGTCTTGAATCAAAGCCGAGTCCACTTTGGCCGTGGTGCGGGAGATGTAGTCCAAAGTGGCTACTTGATTTTCCGAAAAACCCAGTATTTTTCCCCATTGAACGATTTGCTCCGGGGTTTTGCGCGAGGTTTTGCCCTTGCCGCCGGCAATAAAAATGTCTAAGTCCTTTTCCAAGCCGCGTAACGCTTCTTTCAAAGCGCCTAAAGTGGTGGTGGTCAAACCACTGGCATTCCAGTCAAAAGCCAGCAGACAGCCCAGGGATTGAAACCAGACCGGGTCCGAAAGCCGTTTTAAAAATTCTCTTGAGCCAAATTCGGAAATTATGGCAATCAAAACCACTCGCGCCAACCGCACCATCCGTTGAAAAAGCCAGGGCGGACAGCGGCCAAAGTCCAAGCCAAATGTAGCGACCCCCGTCCGCATGTTTTCTCTATATTCTATATCTTGACTTTTTGTTAATATATAATTATACTAAAAAAAGAACTACTTCTGAAAGGGAGAGAAAAAATGGTAGAAGTTTCTGTGTGCTACGTAAGTCGTAAGGGGTTGCTGGAAACGGGTAACACTGAAGTGGGTATTAGGGATGGCTACTGTATACCAATTCCTGAGATTAGAGAGGCGGCCGAAAGAGTTGCAGAAGGAGGAGAAATAAGATTGATCATCATCAGGGCGGAAATTCTGCCCGCTCCGCGCAAGTGATCCATGCTATATTCATCTGCCTTTAAGCCCTCGGTGGGTTTGCCTACCGGGGGACTTTTTATTTAAAAGAGAAATAATTTTTCGTGGCAGTGCCACGAGGTGACGCACTGCAATAACAGGCTGTCGCCGCTATGCGGGATCCCGCTTCGCGGGAAAAGCCGTTTTGCAGTAAGGAACTTTTCGTGGAGCGGGCGACCGGGATCGAACCGGCGCTCTCGACATTGGCAATGTCGTGTTTTACCACTAAACTACGCCCGCACTTGATAATTTGGAGAAAACCCCTAAAACCATTTTACCCCATTGACAACGCTCGGGCAATAGTTTATGCTATAAAAGCATCTTAATGTAAGTTTGTATAACGAAAGTTTACATCTTTCACGAAGCTAGATCTGGCTTCGCCAGAGAGGAGCGCAGCGACGAGATGGAAAAGTTTCTGAATCTTTTTTTGGTTTTTGTTTCCGTGCTTTTAATCCTTACAATTTTACTCCAACAGCGCGGCACCACTTTGGGTGGCGCTTTTGGGGGCGAAAGCGCGGTTTATTATACCCGCCGCGGCGCGGAAAAGTTTCTTTTTATTCTGACCATTATTTTAGCCGTTTTATTTACTGGAGGAGGAATTTTAAGGTTAATCCTTTAATATGCCTATTCTTGGGATTCTTCCTAAACTCAAAAAGTTCTTTTTTTTATGGTTCAATTTCGGGCCCGAGCGGCCGTGGGTTTTACTCTTTTTTGTGATTTTAGTTCTCGCTTTTTCCGCGCGCTGGCGGCTGAATTACCTCGCTCATACCCAATTAGCGCCGGCTTTTGGCGGCGTTTATCAGGAGGGGTTGGTGGCTTCAAGAGCGGAGTTAGACCAAGTGGTAGAGAAATTAACCAAAAGTTCTTTTTTCTATTTTGACGCCCAAAAGAACCTGCAGCCCTATTTAGCCAAGGATTATACGGTTTCGCCGGACGCCAAGACCTTTACTTTGAACCTTAAAGATGGCATTTCTCTGGACGAAATTTTTGCCGCGCTGGAAAAAAGGAAAGACCTTTTTGCCAACATTGAACTCAAAAAAACGCCGCCTTCCACTATTCAGTTTGTTTTGCGGCAAAGCTACGGCCCCTTTTTAACCACTTTAACCACGCCTCTTTTTGAGAGCGGGCCTTTTGTTTTAGAGAAAGAAGATGCCAAGCAAGTGGTTTTGGCCGCTAATCCGAGCGCTCTTTTCAAACCCTATTTGGAACGTTTAATTTTTAATCTTTATCCGGAAAAGAAAAGCGCGCAAATGGCTTTAAAGCAAAAAGAAGTGCTGGGGCTTTTGAGCGCGGAAGAAAAAAAAGAAAATCAAAACCAGTACGAATTAACCCTGCCTTTTTATCAAATTTTGTTTTTTAATTTTCAAAAACCCAACTTAACTTTGGAAAACCGCGCCAAACTTTTGGAAGGGAATCTGACGGCTGACCAAAGCGTCGAGATTTTAACCAATCTGGCCGAAGAAAACATCTCTAAGGCCCAGCAATTAAAACGGGATTTTGAAAGAGCCGGGGCGAGTATTAAAATTAAATCCGCGGAAACCAAGGAAGTAAACGAACGCTTGAAAAAAGGCGACTTTGAAACCGCTTTAACTTGGATTGACTTGGGCTGTGAAAACGACCCTTATCCTTTCTGGCACAGCAAGGAAATTGGCGGCGAGGGTCGCAATTTTTCCGGCGCGAAAAATATAAAAATAGACCAATCCTTGGAGGAGTTGCGCAAGAAAAACAATTTGGCAGACCAGGAAAAACAGTGGCAGGAAGTCAAAAAGGTCTTGGAGCAGGAAAAAGCCGCAATGTTTTTAGGGCAAAGGGTTTTGAGTTTTGCGGTGGATTCGAAAGTGAAGGGGATTTCCATTGGGCAGGGGTGCAATCCGGCCAGCCGTTTCAACGAGGTTTGGAAGTGGTATATTAAGGAAAAGAGGGAGAAGAAAGTATAAAGGGCGCGGTGGCGGAATTGGCAGACGCGCACGGTTCAGGGCCGTGTGGGAGCAATCCTGTGTCGGTTCGAGTCCGACCCGCGCCACCAC
>CAZKOU010000023.1:0-3557 GCA_964554505.1 uncultured Candidatus Saccharibacteria bacterium | reverse complement strand
TTTTTATATTGACACTTTGTATGATGATGTATGAAGATAAGAAGTGAGGTGATGTAAAGTGGCGGCTGAACCGAAAGTGTTGATTGTTGGAACCGGCACCATTGGCAAATCCCTTACCTATTTGTTGACAAGGCATAGCCCAGAATTGGGTATTAGCCAAGTGCTCTTTCACAAAAGAAGAGCGCTTGAAACGGACGTTGGGAATGTGCGTTGGCTTGTCCAGCAGGGCGCGCGTCTTTGCGTTAATCAGGAAGAAATGAGCAAGTTTGAGCGCTTAGGTGTTTCCCCTTCCCTAACCTTGGAGGAAGGGTTGGAAGAATGCTCTTTGGTTGTTGATTGCACGCCAGCGGCTTTGGAGAACAAAAAGAATTACCAGAACCTTCGGAATAAAAAGGGATTCATTGCCCAAGGTAGTGAATGTGGCTTTGGACTGCCTTACGCTTGGGGCATTAATGATATGGCTCTTGGCGCGGCAGATTCGTTTATCTGGGTGGTTTCCTGCAATACGCACGCTATGATCACGGTCGTGGCGTCAGTAAAGCCATTTCTTAAGAAGGCGGATTTTGTTTTACTGCGTCGCAATGCTGATGTGACTGAAGCGGAGAAAGGCGGAGTAATCAGCCCCTGTCTGGAGTCGCACAAGGATGCGCAATTTGGTTCTCATCACGCCCGCGACGCCTCGTTTCTCTTTAAGACCATTGGTTTTGAGCCGCGGATTTTTTCGTCCACCGTGATTATTCCCACTCCGTTGCTGCATTGTTTTCGTTTTCGCCTGGAACTATCCACCAATCTTTCGGTAGAGGAATTTATTGAAAGATTAAGAAAGTATAGAGTGATACTCACTGAAAAAACGTTGGCCAATACGGTTTTCGCCAGCGGCCGCGACCAAGGGTTTATGGGTCGTTTCTTGAATCCAGCCATTGTTTCCTTGCCCACACTGGAAAGTCGCGGTAAAGAACTGGTGGGTCTTGGCTTCACGCCGCAGGAAGGCAATGTCTTACTTTCTTCCGTGGCCGCGGCGCTCTATTTTCTGGACCCTTCGTGCTACCCAACAAAAATGCGAGTGTTTGACCGGTATCTTTTCGAAGAAGTTTGACTTGGTCTGTGGAAAAAGCCGGCTTGACACTTTGTATGATGATGTATGAAGATATAAGCAGTGGTGTGAAAACAATTGTTTTCACACCAAGAACGGAACAAGGGAGGAAGAGATGGAAGGAGAAGAAGGAGAAGAGGTTCCGGAGGGCTTAGAAGAGCTTTACGAAGAGATTACCGTAGAGGTAGAAAGCCGTAAGTTGTTTTACGAGATGGTAGGCAAGCCGGACGGCTCGGGTTTTTCAGACTAGCGAGAGGTGAGACGAATGAAAACAACCCTGACTCTTATCAAGGCAGATGTAGGTAGTGTGGGTGGGCACTCTGTTCCCAGCCAAGAGATGCTAGAGTACGCCCGGTTGCGTCTAACAGACGAGATGGCTCTGAAGTTGTTTTTGGGCTTCCGTTTGAGCTCTATGGGAGATGACGCTGCCTTTCTTCTGTCCCACGACCGCGGTCTTGGAGCCGAAGAAGTCCACGGCGCGGCCCTGTCCGTGCTGAAAGAGATGGCCGAGATTGCCAAGGAGCAGGGCCTTTACGGTGCCGGTCAGGACCTTCTGGTGGAGGCGTTCTCGGGCACCGTCCGAGGCATGGGGCCCGGCGTGGCGGAGATGGAGTTTGAGGAGAGGCCAGGCGAGCCATTTCTGATGTTCGCGGCGGACAAGTGTAGCCCCGGGGCCTTCAACTTGCCTCTTTACCTCGCCTTTGCCGACCCTATGCACTGCCCAGGGCTGCTGTTGTCACCCAAGATGCGGAGGGGGTTTCTCTTTCGCATTATGGATGTTTCCAAAACAGAAGAGGACCACACAATCGAGCTTTCCGCGCCGGAGGACCTCTACGACATCGCGGTCCTCTTGAGGGAGACCGAGCGTTTCGTGGTTGAGTCCATCTGTTCAAAGACCACCGGGGAACAGGCCGCGGTTGTTTCCACTTCTCGCCTGCGCAACATCGCCGGAAAGTACGTGGGCAAAGACGACCCGGTGGCGCTGGTGCGTGTTCAGGGCGACTTCCCAGCCGCGGGCGAAATCCTCGAGCCCTACGCCATCGGACACTATGTGGACGGCGGTATGCGCGGCAGCCACAACGGGCCCCTGATGCCCGTGCTGACCGGCACGACTGCTTCATACTTTGATGGGCCCCCCATGGTTTCCTGCCTCATGTTCTCCATCCATGAGGGACGGCTCACCGGTCCCATAGATGCTTTTGCCCACCCCTTCTGGGAGTATGTCCGGAATCGGGTCAGCGAGAAGGCGGTGGAGATTCGGCAACAGGGCTTCTTCGAGCCCGCTATGCTCCCTTGCACCGAACTGGAGTACGGCGGCATTAGCGAGCGTTTGGCCAAGCTGGAGGAGCGGTTTCAAAGACCCTCCTCTGATGGCCGGCCTCGCGACGAGGTTTCGGTCTCATCCCATTGAACCACTTCACCGCGCCCTTTGGGCGCGTGGGCAGTTATCCTTAAAAAAGGTGACTGCCCGCTTTTTTATTATTCAACCCTTTACTTTCTTTTTTTCTTTTGATAAGGTGATTTCAGAATGACTCGCCAACGTTTAACCATTACTTTGGAACAGGAGATATTGAAAAAATTGGATGAAGTGGTGGACAAAAAGCAAATCAGGAACCGCTCTCACGCTATTGAGTTTTTATTAAGTCAGTCCCTTTCTCCGCAAATCAGTCGGGCTTTAATTTTAGCCGGCGGCAAGGGAACGCGTTTAAGGCCTTTTACTTACGAATTGCCCACGGCTTTGATTTTACTGCATGGACGACCGTTGCTTGAGCATATCTTGGAGCAATTATCAGCGGCTGGCTTAAAAGAAGTTAAAATCGCGATTGGCCATCTTAAAGAAAAAATAAAAGAACATTTTAAAAATCATCATTTTGCCGGAATGACGGTCGGCTTTTTAGAAGAAGACGAGCCCTTAGGTACGGGCGGACCCTTAAAAAATGTCGGTTTTAATACTCCGTTTTTGGTTTTGAACGGCGATGTTTTAGCCCAGATTGATTTTTCCGATATGATTCGCTTTCATCAAAGTCACCAAGGCGTGGCCACTTTGGCAATCACCGCGGTTTCTGACCCCTTTGGTTTTGGCACCATCCGAATGCACGGCACCCAGATTGTGGATTTTGCCGAAAAACCGGCTAAAGAGCCATCGGTTTCCCGCTTAATCAATGCCGGCATTTATGTTTTTAACCCGTCAATTAAAGATTATTTGCCGCCCCAAGGAGTTTTTTCTTTGGAAAGAGATATTTTTCCTCATTTAGCCAAAGAGGATAAGCTTTTTGGCTATGTTTTTGAGGGCAAATGGTTTAATATCGGCGGCGACCCGGGGAACTACCATCGGGCCTTGAAGGAGTGGGGGAAATGAGATAAAATTTAAGGGGGAGCCGCGGTGGTGAAATTGGCAAACACGCCACTTTGAGGTGGTGGTGCCCGAAAGGGTTTGGGAGTTCGAATCTCCCCCGCGGCACCA
>CAZKOU010000022.1:5753-7859 GCA_964554505.1 uncultured Candidatus Saccharibacteria bacterium | reverse complement strand
TTTTAAAAATCTCCAATTAGCTCCCCACTATCTTTTTTAAAGGACAACAACAAGAACACTATAACATAAATAACTTACCCTGTCAATAGAGAACTACAAATTTTCCCACGTCCCCGTCAAAGCGATGGCTAAATTATATGGCGGCGATGTGACCAGAAAAAGAAAATTATTGGAGAAACAAGCGGTTGGCAAGAAGAAAATGAAACGATTTGGTAAAGTAGACATACCGAATGAAGTTTTTCTAAAAGTCCTCAAGTAAAGCGCAGTCCCGCGAATAGCGCTCCCGTCATAACACTATGTAATAGGTTTGACAGGAAGCTATTTTGCTGGGACAAGCGGTTGGAAAGAAGAAAATGAAAAAATTCGGCAAGGTAGAAATTCCTGCCAGCGTGTTTATGGAAGTACTTCGTAAATGAAAATGAGGCCTTGCGGCCTCATGGCGGAATCCCCCATTTTCGTTTTCGCCGAGCGAGAAAGAAATGGTCGAGCCCGGAGAAGTAATAGCAGAGAATCTCGAGCGGTGTGGCAATCAGGTATTGACGGATTTTTTCCTTAAAGGAGCGTTTGAAGTCAACCCCTATAATTTTCATTGCCCAATGTCGGAAAATCCGGTTGGCCAGGAAGCCGATTTTGAACCGGCGGATGGAGTCGCAAAATATTGTGACCGGTACGCCGGGCCATTCTTTGAGAATTTCTCTCGAATACCGGAGGTTGTCAAGTGTAGTCAGGGCCATTTCTTCGCATAAGATATGTCGGCCAAAAACGTGCTCTTTGATTTTGAGACCGAGCAATCGTTGGGCAATATACCGTCTCATCATCGCTGCTTCGGAAACACCGGGCGCCCGGCGCGGGTCAGTGAATCCTCCGGTGGTGATGACCAATATCCCCCAATGGGTTTGGAGGTAACCTACCACTTGCTCGAGATAGTAAGTTACTTCTGGTGTCAAATGACAACCATACCCACAGACAACCACGATCTTTTTCGGCGCTTCTTTCAATCATCACACCTCCTCATTTTCTTGAACATCTTTTGCCTCCTCAAGGTGCGAGATTAATTTCAATGTAGCGAAAAACTCTTGAATTGTCAATTATATTTTATTTGGTATAATATAATTAAGGAGGGAAATTGCCGCCGAACGCAACCCCCAGTTGGGATTTATTTTTGACCGTTTTGTTTGTGGTGGGCATTGCCTATGGGTTTTTGCTTCAGCGCGGCAAGGTTATTTTGACTTTAATCACGGTTTATGTGGCGATTTTGATTACGCAGGTTTTATCGCCTTTGGTGGCGAGCTTTTTTGCCGGCGACAAGACCTTATTTGGCCAGTTTTTCATCAAAGCCAATGCCTCGCCCTTTACCGTCAAAACCGCGCTTTTTATTTTGACTATAATTTTACTGACCACGCGCTCGGGTTTGTCTTCCACCTCGTCGCGCGGCGTGATGGCGCCCATTGAGGTCTTATTATTTTCTTCTTTGAATGTGGCGCTGGTAATTTCCACGATTTTTTCGTTTATGCCCTTAGAGAGGCAGGAGGTTTTCAAACAGGCGAGCAAACTGGCGAAATTGATTATTGAAAGGCAAACCTGGTGGTTGCTTTTGCCGGTGATTTTATTAATTGTGGTGGGCTTTCGCCGCCGACGTCATGATGAGGATTAAAGAAAGGAGATTAAATGATGAATTTTGATTCCAATATGATGACGGGTGGCATCGGCGGAACGATGATGTTTTTTGGTTGGCTATTTTATTTATTGCTGGTTTTGCTTATTGTTTTAGGCATCGTTGCTCTCTGGAAATATATTTCTAAAAAATAACCCTCGCGCTGGTGCCGGGACTTGACAAAAGCAACGGACCCGTCTCGGCTCGGCTTTGTCCGCCTTGGTTTGGCGAGACAGGCCTTGCAATTTGAGGCGGATTGATTAACAATAAATTAGCCCGCTGCGGCGAGGCAGATTTGCTTCCAAAAGGCGGTGAGTGGATTGAGCAAGAGGAGATGGCTCGCAACGCTTGTCGGGGTCTTGGTTTTATTGGTAGCGGCTTCGGCTTATACCTTTCATCAAAAAAGCCAGGGCGAGATTATAGAGATCGGAAGAGCGTCGTGTAGGGAGTGT
>CAZKOU010000022.1:0-5743 GCA_964554505.1 uncultured Candidatus Saccharibacteria bacterium | reverse complement strand
AAGGGCGAGATTGTTGAGCAAAAAAACTGGAAAATCAGGTATATTTCCGAAGAGGAGAGCGGTCTTGTCGCCATTGAAAAGGGATTTGGTGAAAGAGGGGTTCTGATTGAAAATCCCGACCTTGCCAGCGGTGGGTTCACGGCCTTTTTGGTTGTGGCCCGGTCGTTCGAGGAAGAAACAATCGCGGTTTATCCCGGTTGGCATCTGAAGAAAATGGGGGGATTGTTTCTGCCGCCCGAGCCGGAAGAAAATGGGACCTCTCTAAAGTTGTTCGGATTCAGAAAATTGGCCGTGGTCCTGATTGAGGGGCGGGCCCCGGGCCTGCCCACCGAAGCAGCCCCACTGGTCCAAAAGGAGGAGTTTTTAAGGATTCTGCGAGAAACCTTACCCGAAATGAGGAAAAACGGCCGAAAAGCCGAAGTCCTCTTCATCGGCTAACCATTTCAATGGCCGCTGCCCCCCGAGAGTTATCGTCAAGGGTTCCTAACCAGGAGCCCTTTTTTTTAATTTGATAAACTATTCCCGACACTTCAGTCAGGGTAGTCAAGGAGATTTCGGGATTAAACTTTATTCTGCCGCAAAGCGACGTTGTAATGAACGCAATTCTTTAATCATTTTTAATGCCGCTCCTTCGCTAAAGCTTCGTGCGGCACACTTCTCTGCAACGATTTTGATACTCCTGTATACAGGAGTAGTTATTATTCAATAGGGTGGCTTGCCACACGTAGCCTTGGCGAAGTGTGGAGGGCCCGGTGGGGATCTCACGCGTCGCTACGCTCCTTCCATAGGGCTTCCGCCCTCTGGTCTCCTCTTGTCGCCGAGGCGACAAATAGGCAGGTCACCCCAAACGGGGAAAATCCTTTTCCCCGACCCCCTTTAAGGGTTCGCTCCCCATTTCCCCAGTCCGAAAAATACCACCTTTGGTGGCAATCTTCGGACTGGAGGGCCCGGTGGGGATCGAACCCACGACGCAGAGCTTAAAAGGCTCTCGCTCTACCACTGAGCTACGGGCCCTCGAATTGCACCATCCTTAATTATTTTCTCGATAAAATCTTTTCTTTTCCATTTTTTTATTCTTCTTTCTGCTTTTCTAGCCATATCGATATCGGGGAATTCTTGATAAAAAACTAATTTATATGGTCTTTTATTTCTTGTTGATTTTACTTGACCCCAATTATGTTGTTTAAACCTTTCTTCGTAATTTAAGGTGCTACCGACATAATATGTGCCATTCTTTAAGCTTTGTATGATGTATAAATATGCTTTCACGGTATTAGAGAATAACCACTGCTCCGACGCCCCGACCAGAGCGTCGGGGGATCGGAGCTCCGACTTATTACGTCGGAGAGCTACGGGCCCGTAATCGTTAGTCGTTAATCATTAGTCATTAGTCGTTAGTTAAATCTAAAGACCAAAGACCAAAGTCGTTAGATGAGCGCCTAGGTCTATTTTACTCTATAATCCCCTTTTTGTCTATCTTCCCCACCAACTTTTTTTCTTTTCTGTTTCCTTTAATTTTTCCCAGAGTTCTTTTTGTTCTTTGGTTAAATGGCGAGGGATATCAATCTGGACTACTACCTGAAGGTCTCCCCTGCCCCGCCTTGTTTGCTGGCCCCTGCCCGAGAAACGGAAAATTGTGCCGGGTTGCGTGCCAGCCGGGATATTTAAGACCAATTCTTCGTTTTGGTAGCGAAATTTGAGCGTGTCCCCTATTACCGCGGCAGTCAGCGGGATTTTCACTTCCACGGTAATTTGCGAAAACGCGGTTTCGAATATGTCGCCAAATATATCGCCCAAGCCGCCGAATCCAAAACCTCTAGAGCCAGCGCCTCTAAAAATATCCTCAAAGCCGGAGCCCTGTCCCGCTCCGCGGGAAAACCCTTCCCCAAAAGGGGCCCCTTCGGAGCCAAACTGGTCATACTCCGCCCGTTTTTTGGAATCAGAAAGCACTTGGTAGGCCGCGTTAATTTCTTTGAATTTTTGTTCCTGGGCTTTGCCGGCTTTGTCCGGATGGTATTTCAAAGCCAAGCGCCGGTAGGCGCGCTTGATTTCGTCTTGGGAGGCATTTTTGGAAACGCCAAGAGTTTTGTAATGGTCGGGCATTTTATAATAAATTCAAAGCACAAAACTTGAAATAAATGATTAGAAATTCCAAATTTCAAGCACCAACATCCAGTCAAATCTCAACAACCAAATCTCAAACATAATTAAAGTTTGAAAATTGAAATTTGATAATTGATTGATTATTGAGATTTGAATATTGGAATTTCAGGACTGTTTCGGATTTTCAGCGCCTGTTGGCTCATCGGCATTTTGTTCCTGGTTAGTTTCACTTTGCGGCGTTTCGTCCTGCGCCTGTTGCTCCGGCTTTTCTGGCGGCGTTTGCTGATATAATCCGGCGCCGACTTTTTGCAATTCCGAACTCAAGGCCTCGGTGTCGCGTTTAATGGCTTCCAAATCGTCTTTTTCTTTGGTTTCCCCAAGAACCTTGATTTTTTCCTCCACCAATTTTTGGTCTTCTTCTTTGATTTTTTCTTTGTTCTCGCGCAGGGTTTTTTCGGCCGTGTAGATTAAGGATTCGGCGATATTGCGCGCCTCAATTAATTCTTTTTTCTTCTGGTCTTCGCCGGCGTGCGCTTCAGCTTCTTTTTGCATTTTTTCCACTTCTTCTTTAGACAAGCCGGAACTGGCGGTAATGGTGATTTTCTGTTCTTTGCCCGTGGCTTTATCCTGCGCCTTGACATTCAAGATGCCGTTGGCGTCAAGGTCAAAACTAACTTCCACTTGGGGCACGCCCCGGGGAGCCGGCGGAATGCCGTCCAAGATAAACTTACCCAAAGTGCGGTTGTCCGCGGCCATAGGCCGCTCTCCCTGCAAAACATGGACTTCCACCGAGGTCTGGTTATCAGCGGCTGTGGAAAAAATTTGGGATTTAGAAGTGGGGATGGTGGTGTTGCGTTCAATTAAGGGGGTGGCCACACTGCCCAAGGTTTCAATGCCCAAAGTTAAGGGAGTGACATCCAAAAGCAAGATGTCTTTGACTTCGCCCGATAAAACGCCGGCTTGAATCGCCGCGCCCACGGCCACCACTTCGTCGGGATTAACTCCTTTTTCCGGTTCCTGCCCAAAAAGTTCTTTAACGGTTGCCTGCACCTTGGGCATCCGCGTCATTCCACCCACCAAAATCACTTTCGCAATTTCTTTGATGTCTGCTTTGGCGTCGGAAAGCGCTTGCTTGACGGGTCCTTTTAGCCGTTCAATCAAATCGGAAACCAGCTCTTCTAATTTTGCCCGCGAAAGTTTCATCACCAAGTGTTTAGGCCCAGAAGAATCAGCCGTGATAAAGGGCAGATTGATTTCGGTCTCTTGGGTGGAAGAAAGTTCAATTTTGGCTTTTTCCGCCGCTTCTTTAACCCGCTGCAAAGCCATGGGGTCTTTGCCCAAATCAATGCCTTCGTTTTTTCTAAACTCGCCTATAATCCAGTCAATCACCTCTTGGTCAAAATCATCACCACCCAAAAAGGTATCGCCGTTGGTGGATTTGACTTCAAAAACCCCTTCGCCGATTTCCAAAATAGTGATGTCAAAAGTGCCGCCGCCCAAGTCAAAGACCGCAATTTTGCCTGCCTCGCCGGCAGGCGGGCCTTCTTTGTTTTTATCCAACCCATAAGCCAAAGAGGCGGCTGTGGGTTCATTGATAATTCTTTTGACCTCCAGCCCGGCAATCACGCCGGCGTCCTTGGTGGCTTGGCGTTGAGAATCATTAAAGTAGGCGGGAGTGGTAATCACCGCTTCGCTGACTTTTTCGCCCAAGTAGGACTCGGCGTCGGTTTTCAGTTTTTGTAAAATAAAAGCCGAAATTTCCTGCGGAGTATATTCTTTGTCGCCCATTTTAACCGCAATGCCGGAGTCCTTCCCGACAATCTGGTAGGGCAGGGTTTTTTTGGATTTTTCCACTTCCGGGTCAGTGGCCCGCCGGCCAATTAAACGTTTGACCGAGAAAATGGTGTTTTCGGGATTGGTTACGGCTTGGCGCTTAGCTAATTGTCCGACCAGCCGTTCGTTATTTTTACCCATTGCCACAATGGACGGCAGGATATTGCCGCCTTCGGCGGTCGGAATCACCTTGGGCTTACCGCCCTCCATCACCGCCACGACCGAGTTGGTTGTTCCTAAATCAATACCAATAATTTTAGGCATATTTTAACTCCTTCTATTTTAGAATTATATAAAATTGTGATGAGATTGTCAACTGCTTGTTATGGGCTTGACTTTTTTCTCTGGTTTATGTTACTCTCTTTTTAGACAAAGAGTCGCACCTTGACTCTTTGAAAATCTGGGAGGCGAACCCATAAAAACGCAAGGAGGAACACCCGAGATGTCTCGGACACCCCTCACGGCCAAAACAGCTGTTAATCTGGCGTGCAATTTGGGAAAGGTGGTTCCGAAGTTGGGACTCACCGAAGAGGAGGCCACCCACTGGAATACTCATCTTGAGAAGTTGCACAGAAGTATTCGTGATGTGCTGCTCCACGGCAACTGGCTGGACCGTCTGGTTCAAGCCGAGAATGACGCTCACCGCGCATTTTTCGGTAAGACCTTCTATCTGGCGCAGTTTGCCCAGACGCTGGAACGTTTGGGTGAGGACTGCATCAGCCGGTGGGCCAAGCTTGGACTTGAGCCCCACTTCCTTCCGAAGTTTCAGTTCCAACCCGGCATTGAACTTCCTGGCTGGAGAGTCAGGCCCCAAGAGTGGTTCTGGCAGCAAGTTGCGGCCGGTAACATCAAGCGTCGCAACGCCGCCGGCAAGTTGGAAACGGTCAAGGAAGTTGGTTTCGACGGCACCACCGTCCTCATCGACGCCCGGTGTAAGCCGATGTACGATGGCGGGCGGCAGATGTTTGCCAACGACGAATGTTTCCTCGGTGAATTGATCGAGAAACTCCGCGCCGAGGGCAAGATCGCTCCCTACGAGTACGGGCCGCAGAGTCGATTCGGTATCTCATCCCGAGAATGGGACGAGCAAATCTGCCCGGCGCTCGAAGCCCGTCCAGAGTTCAAGGACGTAAGGTTCCGACTGGAGTTGGCCATCGAAGCCAACACCATCCCTCTGATCTACAATGGAATGCCACGCAGAGAGGATGGCCAGACCGACATTCGGGTCGGCTACGAGGAGTTTTTCGAGGACGAGTTAAGCCGTCTCTGCGGTGGCTTCTCTGACGACGGTGGTCTGGCCTTTGTCCGCTGCATTGGGGTTGACTATCGCTGGCACCGTCAGGCCGTTCGTCCTCTGGGAGTTCTGGACGCTCGGTCTGTTTAACCCTTGGGATCTTTGGATTCCTTGGGTCTGTCTTTCGGCGGGAACCTGTAGAACAGGTTCCCGCCTTTTTCATATGTTTTATATTTTGATATTCAAACTACAACAAACTATCTCCCCCGACTCACTCTGACTTTAGCCCGTCTCGCCTTAACTGCGAGCCGGTTTGACGACTTTTTTACCGGATATATCAGAAATACGAGTTTTACCAAGGTTGATTTCAGGCGAGAAATAATATATGATTAACATAAATGGAACCAAAAAAGTCCGATCTAAAAATTGCCCAACAAGTCAGTCGGGAGTTTAAAAATAAATTAGGCAACCGTCTTGTCTCGGTATTTTTATATGGTTCAAGGGCGAGGGGAAAAGCGAGAAGGGATTCTGATATAGATTTATTTTTGTTAAGGAAAAAAAGGCCTAAATTAA
>CAZKOU010000021.1:0-8112 GCA_964554505.1 uncultured Candidatus Saccharibacteria bacterium | reverse complement strand
AAAAAGCTTAAAAATAGAAAAAACCCCGCAGAATTGAATCCACGGGGGTTATGAAGTGCCGACCCTCACGCCTTTCGAGTCGAAGGATCGGTGAGGGGCTGCCATACCGGACGACCACCTCGCTGAATTGAGACAAAACAATGGTTAGCATCGATTCCCGCAGTAAAGGTAACGTTCTTATTCGACGGAATTGGCGAGCTAACCGCCCAGGTTCTTCCTTCCACGTTCTCCCTTCAGGATCCCAATGCCAGAGATCCGTATAAAAGTACACTCGTTATGCCAAATGCCAATTTCTCATAAGGCGATCGCCTTATGAGAAATCAGAAAGATATCGGGAAAAGAAAAGATATCGAGAAAAGAAAAAGTTTATAAATGCTAAAATGAGAATAGAGGTAAAATGGAGAGCAAAATTATTTTTGGGCTGGTAATTGGGCTTATTATCTTAATTTGGCTTTATGTTCGGGCCATTAAGGCCATCTTTGGACTTAAATTTTCCAAGCGTTCGCTTTCATCGCGCTATGGCAAAACTGTGGAGCAATTTTTGCCGTTTTTAAAGGACTTACCTTTTGAACCAGACAACTTCCGATTTTTGGGCAATCCCATTGACGGCGTGGCTTTTGAAGAAGACAAGATTATTCTTGTGGAATTCAAAACCGCGGATTCAAAACTTAGCCAGCGCCAAGAGGAAATCAAGGACTTAGTCAATCGGAAAAAAGTGGAGTTTCGGGAAATCAGGTTGGACTAAAAAGTGCTTGACATTTAAAACAAATATTATACAATATTTGTAGGAAGTAATTATGACCGTTAAAACCACAAATATATCCTTGCCTAAAGAACTTTTAGAAAAAATCGACCAGAGAGCCAAAAGAGAATACAAAAGCCGTTCGGAACTTCTTAAAGAAGCGGCTTTAATTTATTTAAGGGCGAAAAATAACTGGGAAATACTTCAGGAAGATATGAGCCGCCGCGCGGCGGAAATGGGTTTGAAAACTGAAGGGCAAATAGAAAAAATGGTGGACCTGGAAAGAAGATAAATGCGGGTAGTTTTGGATACAAATATATATCTTTCCGGCCTTGCTTTCCCTTCCAGATTACCGTCTCTGGTTTTAAGTATAGCCAGAAAAGGACAAATAACTACGTATTGTTCTCCTTTTATTTTGAAAGAGATAAGAAAAAATCTTATTGTTAAATTTGGTTATTCTAAAGAAATCACTCAAAAATTTATTGAAGAAATTCTTAAGTTTGTTAATATTGTAAAACCACTAAAGAAAGTTAAAATTATTAAAGATAAAGATGACGATAACCGGATTTTGGAATGTGCTCTGGAAATAAACGCTGATTTTCTAATTACCGGTGACCGTAAACATATTTTACCATTGAAAAAAGCGGGAAAGACAAAAATTGTTACTGTTCGAGAGTTTCTAAAAGTTATCCACAAAATTAGGATTTGACCCTCCTTCGTTCATCAACCGAAGGTCAGAAGCTGTAGTCGGCTTCAATCTCTTTCAATGTCCTGATTACAAGAATTTGAAAATAGATTTTCCGCCAGAGGCGGATCTGCCTTTGGCATGACACTTCGGCGGGTCTGCGACCCGATTTCCTTGTGGATAAACTGGACTTGACAAGTTCGGGCAATGTTCGGCAAAATAAAAAGTAAGCAAATTGACTCAAAACAATTTTGTTTTATTACTTATTACTTATTACTTTAATTCTTATTGCTTTATTGCTTATTACCTAATTTTATTATGCTTCCTCTCACCAAACGTCAGCACGAAATTTTGGATTACTTAAGCGGCTACATCCGCGAGAATGGCTTTGCTCCCACTTTTCGGGAAATCGCCGCCCATTTTAGTTTTAATTCATTAGCCACGGTGGCTGACCATATTGAGGCCCTGACCCGCAAAGGCGCGTTGACTAAAATCCAAAACGCGGCTCGCGCTTTGTCACTTCAGGTGAAAACCGAAACCCAAGGCGAGCTCATTCCGCTTTTAGGCACAATAGCGGCTGGCGAGCCCATTGAGGCATTTGCCACCAATGAAACCATTGATGTGCCCCGCGATATGGCCGGACCGGATGTTTTTGCCCTTAAAGTCCGAGGCGATTCCATGGTTAAAGACGGCATTTTTAACGGCGATTATGTGGTTATCCAAAAAATTGACCAACCCAAAAACGGCGACATAGTGGTCGCTTTATTAAACGGCGAAGGCGCCACCTTAAAACGTTTCTATCAGAAAAAAGACCATGTGGAATTGCGTCCGGCCAACAGCAAATACGCGCCGATTAAAACCAAAAAAGTCCTTGTTCAGGGAAAAGTCAAAGGCATTCTCCGCAAGTTCAAGTAATCTAACATTGTCTAAGGATAAGATGCTATGCTTAAAAAGGAGGTTTTAGATGAATCAATTGGAAAAAAAAGAAATGGTCAGAGTGGTCGGCGAAGCCCTGGAAGATGTTGTTTTGCCCCAATTACAAGAAATCAGGGATAATGTTTCTATCGTCAAAGAAGATGTAAAATATCTGAAAGAAGATGTAAAGGACTTGAAAGAAGATGTAAAGGACTTGAAAGAAGATGTAACAGATTTGAAATTAACTACTTATCGCATTGAAACAAAATTAAACGCGGAAATCCTACGCCTTGATGAACACTCAATTGAAATGGACAATCTAAAACAAAAAGTTTCCCGGCTGGAATCGCTGGAATCGCGGTCTTGAATTTGATATACTCTAAGTAGAGTGGAAAATTTTTTTGCATTCTATCAAAAATTTCTTGACTTCTTTCCCGAACAGTATCAATATCAACTCTCCTGGCTGATAGTCATCGCTGCCGGGATTGTGCTTTATTTATTCCTGCGACGGCTTTACTGGATAGTCATTTTAGTGGTTTTGTTAGTGCCGGCCGCGATTCCGGCTCTACGCCAAATTATCACGCAAAGCTTTGATTTTATTAAAAAAATTTTTCAAGGGGGATAAATGCCAAGACACTTTGACTTGATAGGCAAAAAGCGACGGGTAAAAATTGTGCCGCCAAAAACAAAAGAGGAGGCCTTTGATATTCCTCAAAGCAAATCGCGCGAGGCAACCGCTCACAATCTCCATAAACTGACTTCTCCTTTAGTTTTTGTATTGCTTTCTTTATCCTTTGTTCTCACGGCTCAAGCCCTGAAATTGAAACTGGATTTCACCAGTTTACCCAAAATCGAAACCCCGGTTTCCAAAGAAACGCAGGAAACCATCAAGAGCGCCGCAAAAACAGAGACACCAACGCCAGCCATTGCTTCTAATCCCTCTGTTGCTGCCACAAAAACCGCCACAAAAGAAACCCCGGAAACCACTTTGAAAAACGCCCTCAAAATCACTATTCTCAATGGCTCCCGAATTACTGGTTTGGCGGCGACCGCGCGCCAGACATTGGAAGCCGCGGGCTTTAAGGTAGAAAAAATCGGCAACACCAGAACCGCTTACAACGCCTCTTTTATCTATTATAATGAAGGAAAATTAACCGCGGCAGAGGAAATTCAAAAATTCCTCACTGACCGCGTCTATACTCTGGAAGAAAATAAAGAAATGGTGGGCAGTATGGACGTCTTGGTGGTGATTGGAAAAAAATAAAAAGGATTGGACCTTCCCATATTGGAGGAAGGGGAGGCAGCGCTCCTTGTTGGGCTTTGCCCACAAGGAAGCGTCGGAAGGGGAAACGCCGTTTCTCGCTGCGAATCAAAACAAACACCCCCCGATATATTTTCGCGCAAAAATTAAGGCGAAATCGAGGGGCGTAGCGCCATTATAGCAAAAGCGCTTGCAAATTTCAAGACCCTGCGTTAAAATGAAACTAAAAGACCCGCCCCCCATGCGGGTTGGTCGATATCCTAAATTCGTATTAATTCATATTTCTAAAACAAATCAGGAAGTCAATATGGCTGAAGAAGCAAAAGAAACAGAGGTGGGTAAGATTACCCATTACTATACACATTTAGATGTGGCCATTTTAGAGCTGAAAGGCGCGCTTAAAATTGGCGATAAAATTCATATCAAAGGCCATACCTCGGATTTCACCCAAGAGGTGAATTCCATTCAGGTAGAACACCAGCCGGTGGAGGAAGCCAAGAGCGGCGATGTGGTGGGCTTAAAAGTAAGTGAACACGCCCGCGAAGGCGATTCTGTTTTCAAAATCGCCGAGGCCTAATCCGTCTCCAAGAAAAGCCGAGATAAAGTGAACATTCTTTTAATTTCGGACACTCACGCTAGTCCCAAAACCCTTAAATGGCTGAAGGAATTTTTGGCAGAGCGCTTTTTTAAGTTTGATTTGGCGCTGATTGCGGGAGATGTCACTGTGCCGGGACAGGAAGATTATTTAGATAAATTAAAAGCCCTGTTTGATAGAAAAAAAATTCCTTTTTGGGCTGTGGCGGGCAATTTTGACAGCCCTTTTTGCCGCCGGAAAATGTCTGAACTCAAAATCTCTCTTCATCATCAAGTCAAAGAAAAAGAGGGATTTTCTTTCACGGGTCTTGATTTTGGCCAACTACCCTTACCGGAAATCAATTTGGAAGATAAGATTTTAGTCACGCATGAACCGCCCAAGCAGACGATTTTTAATTTGGGTTTGAAGGTGAAAAATGCGCCCAGAATTCACATTGCCGGTCATCTGCACAAACCGGCTTTTGTCAAGCGCTTAGGCAAAACACTCTGGATTCAGGTGCCGACTTTACAGGATAAAAGATTGGCTATTCTCCGTCTTCCCGAAAAAAAAGTAGAATTCCTTCAAATAGTACGCAAATACACAAATCTCACAGATAATTTTCAATGACTAATTTTTTAATGACTAATCAATGTTTTAATGTTCAAATGTTTAAAAAATTAAGACATTAAGAAATTCATTAGACATTAGACATTTAATCCTTAGAAATTAATATATCTCTGTGTTTGTGTATTAAATGAGCAATAATCAAATTCTTATCCAAGACCATCTTCTTTTCCCAGAAATCCTTTGGAAAATGCCCCAAAACATCTATAAACGCCAGAGAGGCAAGGTTTTAGTGTTGGGCTCTCCTTTAATTGCCGAAGCGGCTTTTGCCACTGGCGCTTCTTTGGTGCTCTTGGGCTTTCCGCAAGGTCTGAAAGAAACCTACCAAAAAATTCTGCCGGAAAATATGCTTTGCCCTTTGCCGGAAACGCCGGCAAGTAGTTTATCTTTGGAAGCCGAACAAAAAATTTTGGAATTGGCTAAAGAAGTGGATACCGTGGTTTTAGGCGAAGGGCTTTCCAAAAACAGTGAAACCGGGCAGTTAATCCAGAAAATCGCCCCCCAAATCCCAGCTATTCTTGTTTTAGAAAAGGACGGATTGTTTCATATTTCTCCTTCACTTTTTTCAAAAAGGGAAAACCCGACCATTATTTTGCCCGACTCCAGTGAAATGGCAGCGCTTCTCCAAAAAGAAAACTTTAAAACCCCGGATAAACGGCCGATTATGGAAGGACTTTACAAACATCGAGAGACCATAGCCAAAGAGGCGGCCAAGCGCTGGCAGGTAATTTTAATTCTCAAAGGTCATCAAATTATTGTCTCGGATGGCGAACGCGCGGTGGTGGCTTTGCCCAACAACGACAATCAATTTTTAACCGGTATTTTAGCCACTTTGGCAGCCCAAAATAAAACCGAACTCTTCAAAGCCGCGGCCACAGCAGTTTATCTTCAGAGTAAAGCCAAAAGTATCAAAGAATTACCGGAAATCATCTCCCAAAGTATTGTATAATGAATAAAAGGAGGAAAAATGTTTTTTGTTAAAATTCCATCTTCGCCTAAAATCAAAATTATTGGTTTAGGCGTGCTCATTGCCGCTGTTTTAATCGGCGGTTTAAGCATTTATGCCCGCTACTTTCAAAAAGAAGACGGTCCGACTTTACCATCTTTCCTAAGCAAAATCACGGAAGAAAAACCGAAAAAGGAAAACCCTTTGGATGGAACAAAGGTGGAAGAAGAAAACGCTACCCGGCATCCTTTAGCCATTATGGTGGAAAACCATCCGGAGGCGCGGCCGCAATCCGGTCTTTCCAAAGCCAGCATCATTTACGAAGCCATTGCCGAGGGCGGCATCACCCGTTTTATGGCCATTTTCGGACCTTTTAATGCCGATAAAGTTGGTCCAGTGCGCTCGGCGCGCACATTTTATCTGGACTGGGCTTTGGAATATAAGGCCTTTTACTCTCATGTGGGCGGAAACTTAGATGCCTTAAGGCAAATTCCTGAAATTGGCATTTTGGATTTAGACCAGTTCCGTTACGGTACTAAGGCCTATTGGCGCGAGCCAAAGGCGGGCAAGGCCACTGAACACACAATGTACACGGATACCAAAAAACTTTATCAGATTGCCGAGGACAACAAATGGGACAGAGAGGCCAATTTTGAGAAACTGAAATTCAAAGAGGAAGCCGCCAGGGAAAGCCGCGGTCAAGCGCAGGAAATCAAGATTGATTTTTCCAGCGCCTCTTATCAGGTTGTCTGGAAGTATGATTCTGTTGCCAACCAATATAACCGCTGGCTCGCCGGGGAAGCGCACAAAGACGCCGAGGGCAATCCGCTTTCTACCAAAAATGTGATTATAGAGCAGGTAGAGCGCTGGCCCGTAACCACGGAAATTAACGAATCCGGCTGGGCTATGAAAACCACGGGCACGGGCGCGGCTTGGCTTTATCGCGACGGTGTGGAAATCAAAGGCACTTGGCGCAAAACCGACAGAAAAGCCCGCACCAAATTCTATGATGAAAGCGGCAATGAAATTGAGTTCAACCGCGGGGTTTTCTGGTATGAAATCGTCCCATCAGAAGTAAAACCTGTAGTTTCTTGACTGTGCAAAAATAACTTCTATACTCAAAGTGGAGTCAAAATGAACAAAGTTAGAAAAAAAGTTACCTTAAACGACCTGGCTGATGCCATAGATGGTGTTTCAAAACGAGTAGATGGTGTTTCTCATGGTTTAGAAAATCTTTCCGAACGAGTGGATGGTGTTTCTAATGGTTTAGAAAATCTTTCCGAACGAGTGGATGGCCTATCGAATGGTTTAGAACATCTCTCTGAACGAGTAGATGGCGTTTCTCATGGCTTAGAAACTCTTTCCGAACGAGTGGATGGCGTTTCTCAAAAAATTGATAATTTGGCTCTGCTGACCAAAAAAAGTTTTGATGGTCTTGAAAAAAGAGTAGATGAACGATTCAGAGGAGTGGATGAACGATTCAATAAAATAGAGGAACGCTTAAATGATTTAGGGCAGGGTCAGGAGCAAATCAGAAATATTCTGCGCATCGAAATGAAACGCTTGGATAGTCAGGGAGACAAAATCAAAAACCTAGAACTTAAAATTACTCCACAATTGAATTAGCCACGCGTTTCACCTTCGCTACATAGGTCTTGGAGTGATTATAGGCAAATAAGGACTGGTCAATCTGACCATCTGCCGCGCCATTGGCGGCCAAAAGTTTAGCCGCGGCGGCCAAAGAGTCCTCGGCATCGTAAATAGAGGCCTTACCATCGCCATTGGCGTCTTCGCCGTATTTACGAAAAGTACCCGGCATAAATTGCAGGGGTCCCGTGGCGCCAGCGTAAGAACGCGTGGCCGTATCCCAGGATTTACCGGTTTCCACCTGCCAGACCGCTTCCAAAATTTTCCAGTCAACATTATATTTGCCAGCCGCTTCTTTAACCTTTTCGCGTTTTTGTTCTAAACCAATATCATTGGCAAAAATGGGAGGCGTAATCGCGATTAAAACTGGTTGCAGCGGCTCGGTTCTAACAATTTTAACTGATTCTGATTTAATTTTAACCACTTCAAAAGAATTAGTATCTAAGACCAAATTAAAATGTCTGGTTTGGTTTAACTGATTTTGCTCCCTTGCAAAAGCGGGCATAGCCAAAATCACGGCCACTAAAGCGCCGATTAAAAAATGAGGTTTAATTTGTGAGACCCAAACGGGTAATTTTTTGAGATATTTCATTAAATTAAAAAATCCCCTTTTGAGGGATTTTCAAGGAGTATTGTAGCATAGTATCCGTAAGAAGTCAATACTTAGCCCACGACCGTTGTGTAAGTAAAAATCCTCTGGAATTGAAGCCCTTCGGGC
>CAZKOU010000020.1:0-8536 GCA_964554505.1 uncultured Candidatus Saccharibacteria bacterium | reverse complement strand
TAATTTTAATTTTCCTTCCCCAAACAATTTAATGTCTTTGGGTAAAAGGCGGTGTTCTATTTTATGGATTTTTTGTTCTAATGATTCTAATGTATCGGTTTCTTTTACTCTGACCGCTTCCTGTAAAATAACTGGTCCCGTGTCCACGCCCTCATCCGGCACAAAGTGGACGCTGACGCCCGTAACTTTGACGCCAAAATCAAAGGCCTGTTTAATGGCTTCAGTGCCGGGGAAAGCCGGGATTAAAGCCGGGTGCAGGTTAATGACCCGGTTAGGAAATTTTTTCAAAAATTCGTCTGTGAGCACCAACATCCAACCCGCCAGTACTATTAAGTCGGCCGTGGTTTTAGTAACCAATTTTGCCAGTTCCTGACAATACGCTCGTCGCGCCAGTAACTTTTCATTCTCGGAATCGCCGAAACCGCGTTTTTCCCGAAATTCCTTAAGGCCAAAAACTTGTGTGGGAATGTTTTCTTTTTTTGCCCGCTTTAAGCCATAGGCCTCGGCTTTATTGGAAACCACTAAAACAATCTCGGCATTGAGTTTGCCATTTTTAATTTCATCAATTATGGCTTGTAGATTGGAGCCAAACCCCGAGAGCAAAACCGCTAATTTAAGTTTTTTCATCTTATTCGATATCCAGTTTACCCCCATCGCTACTTTTACACCAAGCTTGTGGTGGACCCAGGGAGAATCGAACTCCCGTTTGCGCAATGCGAATGCGCTGTTCTGCCACTAAACTACGGGCCCTTTGTTCTATTTTACCCTAAATCCTTGCAAAAGTTAAGGGGGTTATGCTCACAATGCCGTTTGATGATGCTATAATGAAGTAAAGGCGCTCTAACCAAAATCAACTTTAATGAGCAAATTTCGAGCGTTAGCGAGAAACAAGGTTCTGCCAAACATTAGAGAGGCAGGTTCTTATATTATTTCTCAATTAAAAGATACATTTAAGAAAGCAAGCGGCTTGAGTTTGCCATTAAAAAAATTTAAGGAAGTAGTAATTTCAGGTATGGGAGGCAGTAGTATTGGCGGCGATATTTTCCGCGCTTTGGCTTTTCCCCAAAGTAAAATCCCAATTCATATCTTGCGCGATTATCATTTACCTGAATTTGTTAATAAAGATACTTTAGTGATATGTGTTTCCTATTCCGGCAATACCGAAGAGACCTTGCAGGCGTTTAAGGAAGCGCGTGCCAGAAAGGCCCCTCTTTTTGCCATTGCCTCGGGCGGCGAACTGGAAAAAATAGCCCTAAAACATAAAATCCCATTTTTCAAAATAGAAGTAAAAGCCCAGCCGCGCGAGTCCTTGGGCGCTATGTTAGCCGTGGTTTTGGCTTTAGGTCAAAAAATCGGTTTAATCAAAATCAACCCTGATGATTTTGCCTTTCAGCCCGATTTGGAAAACAAGGCAAAAGAATTTGCCCTTTCCCTCAAAAATATTATTCCTGTTTTTGTGGGCGCCGAGCATTTAGCGCCCGTGGCGCGGCGGTTTAAGACGCAAATTAATGAAAACAGCAAGCAAGCAGCTTTTTTTGAAGAATTACCCGAACTTTGCCACAATACTATTGCCGGTTTAGACAATCCCTCTTGTCTTTCTGACCTTTGTTTTGTTTTACTGTCTTCTCCTTGCTATTACACGCGAAACCAAAAACGGGTCAAGATTTTAGCCGAAATTTTCAACCAGAAAAAAGTTAAACATCAAATTTGGCAGGCCTCCCGCCTCAAAAACCGCTCAAAAACAGCCGAGATGCTTAATTTTCTTTCTTTGGCTGACGCGCTTTCTTTAGAATTAGCCCTCTTAAATAAAGCCAACCCTAAAATTGTCCCCACAATAGATTACCTAAAAAAGAGGTTAGAAAAAGGAATTTAGGAATTTAGTAATTTCAGGGCAGTGAGCCGATTAAGCAGACGAAAAAGTATGATATCATCAACAACTAAATCAGTAGTATTAATAATCTTAGATGGTCTTGGTTTGTCCGCCACGGCCGAGGGCAATCCCTTATTTTCCACTCCCCTGCCCCATTTAGCTAATCTTTTAGCCAACTTTCCGGCTTTTTCTTTAATGGCGGCCGGGCAAGCCGTGGGCTTGCCTTGGGGCGAGCAGGGCAATTCCGAAGTGGGACACTTAAATATCGGCACGGGTCGGATTGTGGAACAGGACTTGCCGCGCATCAGCCGCTCCATTACTGAAGGCGCCTTTTTTCAAAATCCGGCCCTGCTTTGGCTTTTGGATACAGTGGTAAAGAAAAAGTCGGCTCTTCATCTTTTTGGCTTGTTAAGCACCGGGGGCGTGCACTCGCATTTAGACCATTTACTGGCGCTTTTGGAACTTTGCCGGCGACAAAAATTTTCCAACAAGGTCTATCTGCATTTGATTTTAGACGGCCGCGATGCGCCGCCTAAATCCGCCTTAAAATTTCTGGAAAAAATTCCCGCCTCTGCCCAAATCGCCACAATTATGGGACGTTTCTACGCAATGGACCGCGACAAGCGCTGGGAGCGTACTCAAGCGTCGTATGACGCTTTGGTTAATGGCGCAGGAGAAAAAGCCAAGACAGCCAAAGAGGCGGTGGAAAATGCTTATCTTCGAGGCGAAACCGACGAGTTTACCAAACCCACGGTCGTGTTGTCAGAAGGACGGATTAAAAATAACGACGGCGTTATCTTTTTTAACTTTCGCCCCGACCGCGCCCGCCAAATCACCGCGTCTCTAACCCAACTTAACTTTACTGATTTTAAGCGTCAGTCCCTTCCAAACATCTCAATGGTAACCTTTACTAACTTTGGTTCCGAACCCACTCCCAATATCAAAACCGCTTTTTTTGCTAACCCCACGACCGCCTCGTTAGTAGGGACAGTAGCCCAAAACAAACTCCCTCAACTTCATTTGGCGGAAACCGAAAAATACGCGCATGTTACCTACTTTTTAAGCGGCGGCAGGGAAAAGCCAGAGCCCGGCGAGAAACGCATTTTAATCCCCTCCCCTAAAGTAACCACTTACGATAAAAAACCCCCGATGTCAGCGCCAATTATTACGCGGCGTTTAATTTTGGAAAACAAACAAAAGCCCTACCCATTTTCCGTGCTCAACTTTGCCAATCCGGATATGTTAGGGCATACGGGCAATTTGGAAGCCACTGCCGCGGCATTACAAACCGTGGATGAATGCTTGGGGCAACTTTTCAAATTTTTTTCTCCTGATTTTTACATTCTAATCACCGCGGACCACGGCAACTGCGAACAAATGTTAAATCCGGAAACCGGAGAAATTGACACAGAACACACCACCAACCCCGTGCCCTTAATTCTCATTCCGCCTAAGGAAGAGCGCGCTTCCAACCAAACCAAAACTCCGGACCAGAAAGAAAGCTTAATCAGTTTAGCCAGCCAGAGTTCCATTGGTGTTTTGGCGGACATTGCGCCCACGGTGTTGGATATTTTGGGCGTTTTGAAGCCCAGTAGTATGACTGGCACATCCCTGCTTTCGGTGATAAGATAAAAATAACTCATAATAAATTTCAAATTCCAAACGGTTTGGATGTTGGGGCTTGGAATTTGATTGGATGTTGAATATTGGAAGTTGGAAATTTTATGGAATTAGGAGGGATAGTTGAACGAACTAAAAAAAACTGCTGACAATTCGTATCGACCCGTTGTCCTAATCATCTTAGACGGCTGGGGGCTTTCGCCGGCGTGGGGCGGCAATGCCATTTCTATGCAGAACCCGTCGTTTATCAATGAACTTTACCGCGAATACCCCCATTTTATCCTGCAGTCCTTTTCCGCGCTCAATAACCCTTATCAAAAAGTGGGCAATTCGGAAATCGGCCACACAGCCATTGGTTGCGGTCAGATGGTAGACCAGGATTTGGTGGAAATCTCGCTTGCCATTAAAAAGAAGACATTTTTTCAAAACGAAATTATCAAACGGGCCCTTAAGCGCACTAAAAACGAAGGCAAAAAAGTCCATTTAATCGGGCTTTATTCCAAGGGAGCGGTGCACTCGCATTTAGACCATATTTTGGCTTTAATTGACTTTGCGCGTCAGGAAGGGATTTTTAATCTTTATCTGCATTTGATTTTAGACGGGCAGGATTCCGAAATGGCCGCTTTTTCCGGGGATATGTTTTTGCTGCGGGAAAAAATCAAGGAAGCCGGCTTAGGCAAAGTGGCTTCCTTAACCGGCCGTTTTTATGCGATGGACAGAGACGGGCATTTAGACCGCACCATTCGCGCTTACAAAGCAATGGCTTTGGGTGAAGGCGCAAAAGCCAATTCCGTGGAAGAAGCGGTGAGCAATAATTTGAAAAAGGGTTTTACGGATTTTAATTTTCCGCCGACCACACTTTTTGAAAACGAAAAACCAGTAACCAAAATCAGGGATGGCGACTTGGTTATTTTCGTCAACACGCGCGCGGAACGGATGCAGCAGTTAGTCCGGGCGTTTGCCGACTCCCATTATCTGCGTCGTTTTGGCTTGCTGCGCCAGTTTCCGGTGGTTAAAGCCACTTATATCACCTTAACTGACTACCATTTGGACCTGCCTCTTTTAATTGCCTTTCCCCACCGCAAAATCAATCACAATTTGGCTAAAATTATTTCCGCTTACGGTTTAAGCCAACTTCATGTGGCGGAAAGCGAGAAGCGCGCCCATATCACCTATTTCTTAAATGGCGGGTTTGACGAACCGTTTCAGGGAGAGGACTGGCTGATTATCCCCTCTCCCAAAGTCGCCGGTTTTAATCAGACGCCGGCGATGAAGGCGCCGGAAATTATTGACAGTATCATCCGACGGCTCAAAAAATATGATTTTATCGCGACTAATTTGGCTAATGTGGACTTGATTTCGCACACCGGCGATATTTTAGCCACAGCCAAAGCCGTGGAAGTGATTGACCAGCAGTTGAAAAAATTGGCCGCCGCGGTTTTGAAGGCGGGCGGGGTTTTACTGATTACGGCTGACCACGGCAATGCCGAGCAAATGGTGCATTTAAGCCCCAACGCGGACCCGGAAACCGTCCATAGTTTGAACCCGGTGCCCTTGATTTTAGTGGGTGGGGATTTTGAAAAACCGTTTCACTCTCTCTCAAATGGTTTTGGTTCGGAAATTGTCTCATCCCGCCACACTTTGGCGGATGTGGCGCCCACGGTTTTGGAACTCTTGGGCTTAAAAATACCCCAGGAAATGACCGGGGAATCTTTACTTGATAAACATTGATTGCTAAGATGTCTTAGAACTGGCTTTGTTTCTATGGGGTCTGTTAACCCCCAATGGGCGCCTTTGGTGCCCCAAGGTGGCCCTTTTGGGTCCTAAAGGATTCTCACTTGCGGTATTTGTTAATCTTGAAAGATTGGGGCCGTAGATTAATAGCCAAGGTGATAAATCAACGGGGCGTTAGCTTAGTGGTAAAGCGCTTGCATGGCATGCAAGAGACCACCGGTTCAAATCCGGTACGCTCCACCAAAAAACCTAAATTAAAAGGAGGAAACCATGTTAAGAAAAATTATCTTCCTCGTAGTAGCCATGATGATTATGGCGTTTATTGGCTATCAGCAAAATATTGAACCTCTACCCGCAGGGGCCGCGAAGGACACAGAGGAACTTTCAGACCCGAGTAAAGATGTAATCTCATTATCAGTGAAGGCGCAGATTACCTACTTCAGTCCTGCGTCTGGGACCTATTATCCCAGTAATGCCGTGACTTCTTATCTGCGGTTTAAGAATACTGGGACAGAAAGATGGACATTCTGGGTTGGATATAGTGTTCAGGATAAAGCCGGTCGATGGTATGATACACCCTCCCATTCAGTCACGCTGGACCCGGGCAAGGAATCATCTACCCAGAGTAAGACCTGGTACGTACTCACAGATCCGCTATTGACAACTGGCTACTACAAGGTAGCGATGGCAGTGTGGAAAACTCGCCCCGAGAATGGTGGAGCCACTCGGTTGGATTACAAGGAACGTTCCAACGCGTTTCAAGCTTTCAACTTCCTTGATTCCTTCAGCAGCTTTAATACGAGTCGGTGGTATAGGGGGGCTCACAATCTTGGGCTAGGCTATTTGGACCCGAGTAATGTTGGCGTCAGCGCTGGCTCCTTGACACTCAAATTCCCGTCAAATACATATAACGGGGCGGAGATAGGTTCTAACAACCGTTATAAGTATGGAACTTACAGGGTGCGGATGAAGAACCCTCAAGCACCAGGTTCACTTTCCACATTCTTTCTTTACCAAGGTGTATCAGGAGGAAACGATGAAATTGATATTGAAATCTATAACAATGGGACGCGCCGGATAGATTTCGTAACATGGGTCAGAGGGACGCGAACTAACCATGCTCAACACACTCTTGCATTTGACCCAAGCGCTGCATATCACGAGTACCGCATTGATTTTTATCCAAATAATGTGAGCTTCTACGTCGATGGACAACTTTTACGAACATGGACTTCCGGATTGCCCACCAACTCTATGAGGTTAATGTCAAATGCGTGGTGGCCAACTTGGTTGTCGGGACCAAAACCCACAACGCATAAGTACACTTATATTGACTGGATTCAACATTAAGAGGTATGTCACACTTCATCTTGTTGTTGAGTAACTCCGACCTCTAAACGCCATCTCCGAGGTTGGCAGTGGGTAAAATTATAAAAGGTTCTCCCCTGGAGTAACCATAAACGAGTGCAGGCCATTGACAACTTCAAGAATAAGAGAGAAAATTTAGTCAGAACCTTGACATAAAGGAGAAAAACGGATGCAATACAAGGGAAGAATTGCCAGACAAGCCCAATCATCAAAAGGGCCCTTGATTGTCGCGATTTGTCTAGTAGTAGTTGTTGTCGTTGTTTCGGGTGTCATTTTCGCGCTCAAAGGAGGGAAAGAACCAACCATCTCCACCCAACCACCCTTGGTTCAACCTTATGTTTCGCCCGTTGAGACGTCTCCCAGCACTCCTTCGCCATTCCCAGCAACCGATAGTTCGTCCCCTCCTATCCCCGCGGTCGCGCCCTCTGCTCCACCCTCATTGCAACCAACCACTATCACTCCTTCGCCATTCCCAGAAACCGTGCAAAAAACGGGCACCATCAAGGGAACTTTAGTTTATTTCTTCAATCGTAACTATGGCGATAAACCAGATTCTGGTTCCGCGATATGGTTAATCAAGGGCGAGGTAGAAGAGGTTCCAGAAAATTATGTTTTTGTGGGAGGTATTTCGGGAATTTACTATACTACTGTTTCCCCTGGGGAGAAATCGTTTAAAATAGATGTTTTTAAACACACGATAGCGGATGGCAATGGAAACTATGAATTTCGGGACGTTCCTGAAGGCACTTACACTCTCGTTTTAGAATCTTCTCACACCAATGATTCTAATCAGCGAGATGTATATCGTAAACACATGTGGCTTTCAAAAACGGTTAGAGCCGGAGAGACCGCTGACGGCTCTTGGGATTTTGGAATGACCCATCATTAAAACTACCCGGGAGGAAGACCCGCCAAAAGCGGGGCACGCCACTGGGCAGGATGGCGCGCCGCAGGCACGCCATTTTTCTTTTTCAAAAATTTTCGCGCCGCTAAAAAAGTTCATAAGTAACCGAGAGCCAAAGGCCTCCCCTCAAAAAAGCCCCCTTTAAGGCAACCTCAAGATAGTGCTATTCTTAAGTTCTTAAGAACATTGGAATAAAACTTTCTCAATTTTCTGCTACAATAAAATTATGAAATTTTCTTTAAGGGGAAATCCTAATTTATCAAAATGGTTTATTCTCTTTCTTTTTCTTTGGGCTGTTTTTGTCGGAGAGATTCTGCCGGTTTGGATGGAAAAATTAGAAGGAACGGCTGGACAGCCGGGGGCTAAAGAGTCAATGTTTTCCGGTCTAAGTATGTTTATTCCCACCGTGATAATCTACTCGATTTTAGGTCTTTTTTTCTGGTGGCTTTTCCGTAAACTACATTGGTTAATTATTGTTTTCATTGCCATAATCTTGGGCGTGGCCATGGAATTTTTGCTATTTAAACCCCAAGAAACAAGTGGGCCCAATGTGGCTGAAAATCCTCTGGGGGCTTTAATTTTCTTTATTATCATCTGGCCTATTCTTTTAGTTTTACCCTACTTAATTTTCCGGGGTTTATCTCGTCTTAAAGAAAAATTCTCAAAAAATACCATATTGGGTCAGGAATAAAGAGAACGGTTCTCTACAAAACCACTGCCACCTCGGAGGTAGAAGTCATTTGATAGTTCTCCATAATTTGACAACCTTTTAAAATAGATTAAAATAAAATCAAAGAATAAATAGTTTACATTGAGCAGGATGAAATGGAGAGGTGAAGTCGTTGAGAACACTGGAGAAAATAACACTTGGACTGATCTTGATTGTCGCTGTTGGGTTTGTGTTCGTCGTCCAAGGTATCGGTTACATTATTGGTGCGGTAATCGGAAAAATCGAAGAAAGACCCGGGCAATGGCAAATGGAAAAAAAATCGAGAAACTCTTGACAAATTTATTTTTTATGTTATAATGGGCTTAGTCAG
>CAZKOU010000019.1:0-8633 GCA_964554505.1 uncultured Candidatus Saccharibacteria bacterium | reverse complement strand
ACCACTCTCGTCCCGTCCTCCCAATAAATAAGCTCCAAAGAAGCGACATCACGGGAGACGTAGAGGATGGGTTCGCCATCAGGATGAATGACTAACGCTTCAGCATTTTCGATTACCTTTTCTTTTTCGTGACTGTAAGTATCATACTGGAACAGGTCGCAGCCGAGTGACATCCCGGAATAATAATCCTCTTTATTAAAGAGGAGCCATAGGTGACGGGAATCAGATAACCATTCCAAGTCAGGGCTAGCTTCATAAAAGAACCTTTCTTTTGAAGTGCGCACTTCTTCTCCATCGACAGATTTCAAAGTCCGAGTTTTAACATCAAAAGTATAGAACTCTGGAGCAGCGGGATAGAAGGCAAAATCAGAGAAAGCGAGATTGGTGCTGTCCGGTGACCACTTGATATTCCAGGAATAATCAGTCGAGTCCCCTAACAACACTAAACTCTTTGTGACGGGGATGACAAATTTTCCCTCAATATCCAGAATCCAAATCTCATTTGCTGAACGAAACGCCACAAGCCGATCGGCAAAAACCATCTTTGAAACCAAAACCACCAACAGAAACAGGCACGCTAATAGGAGCATCGTTTTCTTCACTTTCCATCATTCCTTTTTCGGGGTGCGCCCCCTTTTGATTTTATGATAATAAAACAAAGAAAAGAAAGCAACAAAAAAGCCCGCGCCGTCCTGGGTAGAAGGAAAGCGCGGGGTGAAGCGCGAGGCGCGGACCTAAGGGGCTTGCCAGGTCGCAAAGGCCGCGCCCGCGCGGGGTGGAGACGGAGTAGTTGCCGAAGCTACCCCGGCCCCTTTGAAGAACGAACCATCAATCCAAGGAAATCATCACTTCTTCTTCTGGTTCGGCGTAACCCAAGAGATGCGCCAGTCCGAAAATAGCCGCCCGCTCAACTTCTTTGGGAAGCCAGGATTTAGCCAGTTTGGCCGGGGCGCCGCTATATTGACTGGCTTTTACCTCTTGAACAGCTGTTTCGCCGCCGCTGTCCCAGATACTATATCGCCAAAGCCCGCTTATTTTAATTTTTTTGGCCGCGCCTTTCTTATCCTTAGAAAGGATTTCTAAGGTAATGGCGCTGGCCTCAATCAAAAGCGCGGCTTTTTCATCTTTTTCAATTACCACTACCTGCTTGGAGTTGTTCAGCAAGTCCTCTAATTTTTTTTGGAACCCGGCTTGTTCAATCTCGGGTACGAGATTAGTTATTTCTATTCTTATGGCCAGAGGTTCGGAAGCCGGGCGATTTTTCCCTTGGGTCAGAATCACCTCGGGAATCAGACCGGAGATGCGTTTCGCCCGGTCGCCGGGATTGGGATGGGTGGCCAAATAAGACAGGGGCTTAGGTAAATTGCCTCCTAACCCTTCCAACATTCGTAGCATATCCACCATACCCAGTGGCTGATAACCAGCCAGATAAAGGTAGCCAAGGCCGGCAATGTCAGCCGCGGTTTCCTGTTTTCGGCTGTATTTAGAAGAAAAGAAACTGGCTGCCAGCTGTTCAATGGTGGATGGGTCATTGCCGGTCAAGAAACCTAACAAGACCGCTAACCCCAAATCATTCTGCAGACCGTCCACCGAATGACGCAGGTCAGCGTGAGCTATTTCGTGGGCAATAACCGCGGCTAACATACTGTCCCCGCGGCTAATATTGACTTCATCATCGGGAGTCGTCTTTCCCTCTCCTAATTTTTGTATTAGTTCTGTTCCATAAACCTGTTCCGCCAAACCGCGGAAAACCCGGATATAACCGCCGGGGGCACAGAAAGCATTGACAATTGGCCCCTCTTCTTCTCTGGTATCATAAAGCGAAACCTGCCAAGCCAGGCCTGTTCTTTCCACCCCACCAAGGAGGCGGTTGACCATCTCTCCCACTCGGCTTTCCAAGGCCGGGTTTTGCCAAGGAGGATATTCCCTATCGGTCTGGTTGACCAGATTTTGCCCCATACTCATCTCTTGCTTGGCTCCTAACTTAAAGAGACGAAAGGCCGAAGCCGAGGGCGCGGTTACAACAAAGAAAAAGAACCCAACCAGACAAACCCAGACGATTTTTCCGACTCTTCTTCTTATCAAGGTGCTCACCTCTTTAATTTAATTCTAAATCAATCTTGTCAAATTTTCAAGAAAGGAATAAAATTAAAATAGGGGTCTGCCCCTGAACAAGGAGAGTGAAAAAGATGAAAAGAACGTTCTGGCTGTTAGTGGTTGCGTTTCTCTTTGGTTTTTCTTCTCTCGGCTCGGCTGACTGGCACTTGGGCTTTATCCATAGCCATTCCACTTTCTCCGACGGGACCAGAAATCCCGAACAACTGGTTCGTCAAGCGAAAAAATCAGGCGCTGAATTTTTGTTCGTCACTGACCACTTTGAACAAATTCCCCAAAAAGAAGGCAAAAAAGGAGCGCTCTTTGGTGATGACTTTGGTTTTGAAAATTACGCCGAAAGATTCAGACAAGCCGGCTTAAATCAAAACCTGTTAGTTATTACCGGCGCCGAGATTACCACCTACTGGAATGGCGCTGCCTCTCACGCGCTGGCCCTGGGCAACCTTGCTTTTCCTGACGACCAGCTTGCTTCCTTTCAGATGCAGGAAAACACCCAGCAAAAGGTGATTGACCGGCTCAATGAAATGGGGCTTTTGCCTGTGGCCGCTCATCCCTTTCTTATTGCTCAAAAATACCAACAGTGGCACGGCGGCATTTCCAACCTCCAGTTCCAAATTTCTGAAGCCCGCGGTCTTATAGGCATTGAGTTCTTCAACGATGAAACCTTTGAGGGATATGAGAGAACAATGGCCTGGTACCTAATGCTGATTGGCCAAGGCAAAAAGGTCGTTGTTATAGCTGGTTGCGACAGTCATACACCCCTACTTGATGTTGACGACCCAAACCGCTGGCAAAGAAAAACAGATGTTTTTTGCCAGCAGCTAAGCGAAAGTTCGCTCCTTCAGTCAATCAAAGAGGGGAAAACCAGCGCCTTAAATCTTGGAGTTCGCCTGGGCAAAACCAGCCACATTCCCGGCTTTGAGCCGCTTAAGGTCACAAAACCAGTCGGATTAGAGATTGAAATTCTCTTCCCGGAAAAAACCAAAAAAGAACTTTTGGTCAACATCTATCGCGACGGAGGAAAAGTTAGTGAGGGCAAAATCAATCAAGGAATTAAAGAGGCCCTCTTGACTGTTTTGGAAACGGTTTTTCTGCCCGGATTGCATAGTTATGTTCTGGAGATTCCGGAAGTTCTCATCACTTCTCCGTTTTACTTTGATGTTGAGGATTCGTCTCTAAACAACGCTTTTGCCGTTATGTTGGATGTTTCGGGAAGCATGGGAGAAGAAGATAAACTGACTCAAGCTAAGCGGGCGGCTTCGGCTTTTGTGGATTCTCTGGCTGACAGCGACCAAATCGCCTTAGTCGATTTTTCCAGCACCGCGAACCTGCTTTTGCCTCTGGAATCGCTTTCTGCTTCCTTACGACAAACGCTCAAGGCCAAAATCAGCCAGACCGAGCCATTGGAATCAACCAATATCGGCGATGGCTTGCGGCTGGGGCTTTTGGAAGTAAGAAAAGACCCTACTTCTAACCCAAAAAGAGGGCTGCTTCTTTCCGACGGCATGCACAACGAAGGAGAACTCTGGCCTTTTGTGGAAGAATGGAAAGAAGCGGGTTTTAAGGTGGACTGCGTGGCTTTTGGTTCGGATGCCGACCGCCAGCAATTGACCGAGATTGCCGCGAGAACGAACGGCAAGATGTTTCCGGCGGATAACGGCAACCTCGCCCATATTTGGCAAACTATCTTAGCGGAAAGCCGCGGCCAGACCCTGCTGCTCAATGTGCAGGATTATGTTTTTGGCGCGGTTTCCTACCCCGTCCAAGTGGATGCGGCCAGCCAGAAAATAACAGTTTTTCTGGACGGTCAATCCAGCGTGGAATTAATCAGCCCGGACGGAAAAGTGGTGACACCCAAAGCCGTCAGTGGTCAAAACTACGGCGCTTTTGAGGTGGACAATCCGCTGCCGGGTAAGTGGCAGGTGAAAACTTTAGGCGCGGGTCAACTGAACTTGGGCGTGGCGGTTTCTTCGCCGCTCTTTGTTAATTTCCTGCCTCTGGAACCGACTAATCAGTCGGGTCAGGCCGTGAAAATAGGAGTGGAGATTAAAAGAAACCAAGGAAACGCCCTTTCTTCTGTGCCCGGCTTGCGCAGTATCAATCTGCGCATTGCCAAACCCAAACCCGACTGGCTGGCGCTGGTTACTGGTCAGAAGAGACCAGACCTGTCTCTTCTTCTAAATACCATCTCGCCCTACGAAAAACTGACGCTCTTTGACGACGGACTACACGGCGATGGCCAAGCCGGCGATGGAGTTTTTGCCAATGCTTACCGAGGGGCGGATATTAGCGGCGGCTATCTCCTCAATATCAATCTTGGCCTAAAACTGCAAGGTCAACAATTCAACCGTCAACTCTTTTCTTCTCTCCAGATAGGCGCGCTGACAGAAAATCCCATCAACTTCGCTCAATTCCTCCATCATCTGGTGGATTAGCGTCTGTCAACGCTTGCCCACCAACACTCCTTCGGGAGTGTTTTTTTCTTTAGTTTTATTTAGTCAAAACAAGAGGCCTTTTTTTAGTAATCGCGATAGTGTGTTCGAAATGCGCGGTTAGATAATTGTCTTTGGTCTTAACGGTCCAGTTATCTTTGTCTAATTCCAAAGCATCTTTTCCTAAACCGACGATCGGCTCAATAGCTAAAACCATTCCCTCTCTCAAGACCACGCCCGTCGCTTTAGTACCGAAATTGGGTATGGAAGGCGGTTCCTGTAACTCGTAGCCCGTGCCGTGGCCAGTTAAGGATTTAATAATAGTGAGGCCTGCTTTGATAACTTCTTTTTCAATCGCCGCGGAGATATCGCCCACGCGGTTGCCGGGTTTGGCTTTTTTGATTCCCGAAAAGAGCGCTTTTTTAGTAACAGTCAAGAGAGTCAACACATCAGGCGCGGTTTTGCCCACAGGCAGGGTCACGGCCGCGTCAGTGATTAACCCTAAAAAACGCACGCCCAAGTCAATGGTCAGTAAATCGCCCTGTTTTAGAATACGGCTTCTAGGAATAGAATGCACCACCTCGTTGTTCACGGAAAGACAAGATAAAGCCGGATAGTCCCGAAAACCAAGAAAAGCAGAAGCGGCTTTCTCTTTGATAAGAAGTTGACCAATTTTTGCCTCCAAATTAAGTACATTCACCCCGGGCTTCACCTGCCGGCTGACTTCCTCTAAAATTTGCGCCAAAATCCTGCCCCCTTTTTTTAATTTACTGATTTCTTCTCTGCTTTTCAATTTAATCATAAAATCAGTCCCAGTAGTTGGGTAGCTTTTTGATAGGTCTTGGTTTTTTTATCTTTCAGGTTCATAACCACGATGTCGCCGTCCACTCCGACTTTGCGCGACCCGCCGGCAAAGTCATAGGAAAGATACGCCATCAAAACGCCGCTTTGCTGCAAGGAATCCAAAATGAGTTTATTTTCCGTCAATTTGGAAAGTTCCTGACCGTCTTTGCCCAAAAGGTAAATCTCGGTGTTTTTTACTCCACCACTGATTTTTTCGCCCAGAGAAACCAAGTACCCATCATTAGACCATACTAATGAAACGACCGTTTGGTTAGTAAATCCTCTAATCTTTTGGGGTACTGCCTCTTCTACTCCCACCTGCCAGAGTTCGTCCCCTTCCGGCTGGCTGACCACATAAGCCACCAGACGACCGTTGTCCTGGAAAACGGGCTTGGAAATAGTCACCGCGCTTTTGGCTAATTGTCTTTTGTTCTGACCATTTCTGTCTACTATATTAAGCATAAAACCAAAATCCTTTTCCGCGTTATTAAAAACAATATAAAGAATTTGCTCGCCGTCTGCCGAAACGCTCGGGGGTTGCGGAGAAACTAAAGAAAATTCCAATTTTTCTTTCGTCGCCTTGCCATCTAAAGAGACAAAATAAAGTTCACTGGCAAAAACGGATTTTTCTTCGCCCACGGCTAATAAAACCTTTTTCTTTTTAGTCACGCTCCCGCCAATTTGCTTGATTTTCAGATTTTCGTCTTTGTCGGTAAAAACCAATTTTTTCTCGTTGGTTAATAAATCCAAACGGAAAATCTCACTGCCCCCGGTGCCCGCCTCAAAGTAATAAAGCCCGCCGGTAAATTCTTCTTTTTTTTCCTCCTTAACTTGCGGTAAGGTCTCTTCGGTTAATGTTTCTGTCTTGGGCACGGGACGGGAAAAAATGTCAGTGCGGAAATAATAGAAAAGATAGCCCACAGCCAAAAAAAGCAAAAGCCAGGGAAATGTCTTGGAAAAGGAAGCTCTATTCTTATTCATAAGTCCTCACTTGCACAGCGGCTTTAATTTGCCGCATGGTCTCAATAACCACGGAAACCACAATCAAAATGCCGGTGCCGCCCAAAACCAAGGTCTGAATACCGGTCACGGCTTGGGCGATAAAGGGTAAAACCGCGACCAAAGCCAAAAATAAGGCGCCAGCCAGAGTAATGCGCGTAATGGTAAAATTAAGGAAGTTAGCGGTTTCATTGCCCGGCCTCACGCCCGGAATAAAACTACCCTGTTTTTGAAGATTTTCGGCAATCTCGGCGGGCTTAAAAACCACCTGCGTGTAAAAATAGGTGAAAAGAAAAACCAAAATGCAGTAGGAAATAGCGTAATAAGTGTTATTCTGGAAAAATTCCGCCACAGCAGAGGCGCTGTTTCTAAGCCAGACACTCTTAGCCACGCTGAAAAAGCGGCCGATTACGGCTGGAAAAGTCAAGACCGCCAGAGCAAAAATAATCGGAATCACACCCGCGGTGTTCACTTTCAAGGGAAGGTGATGCACCACCTTTGAAGTGGCGGCAAAGCGCGCCCGCCGGGCGTAATAAACCGGGATGCGCCTTTCAGCTTGGTTAAAAATAACAATCAAAGCCAAAACCGCCAAAGCCAGCAGGGAAAAAATAAGCAAGTTAACGACCTGCGTGGGGTCCAGAGTAGAGATAGTGTTTCTAACTTGTTGAGGCAAACCCGATAAAATTCCCAGCATAATAATCAAAGAAATGCCGTTGCCAATGCCCTGTTCTGAAATCAGTTCACCTAACCACATTAAAAATATTGAGCCGGCCGTGGCCACAATCAAAGTTAAAATGGTCTGCGGGACAGTAAGACCGCCTAACATATTCTGGGAACGTAAAAGAATAATTAAGCCATAGGACTGGATTAAAGCCAAGGGCACGGTTAGATAGCGCGTCCACTGGTTGATTTGCCGATAACCCGCCTGACCTTCCTTGCTGACTTCTTCCAAGCGCGGAATAATCATCACCAAAAGCTGCATAATAATAGAAGCCGTGATATAAGGACCCACGCCCATCATTATCAGAGAAAAGTTCTCCATCGCGCCGCCGGAAAAAACATTGAGCAATCCAAAAATCTGATTTTTGCCAAAAAATTGCTTAAGTTGGGCGATATCCACGCCGGGAATAGGAATTTGAGCCAAGACGCGGGTTAACAGCAAAACACCTACCACAAAAATTACGCGGCGGCGCAAATCCGGTAGTTTCCAAATGCGAGAGAGAAAGGTTAGCATTGTAAAATAAATTCCTAAATTCCTCAATAACTAAATTTCTAAATTAAGGAATTAAGGCATTTATTCAGGAATTCAGGAATTAAGGAATTAAGGAATTTCTTACTTATCCTCTATTCCAAATATCTCAAGACCACTATGACAAAAATCACGCCCAATAGCAAGGGGGCAAGGTGGAGCCAAAAATGACGACTGCGGCGGTGGGTTTGGGGAATCAAGTCCGAAGCCGCGATGTAAATAAAAGTACCTCCTGCCAAACCCAATAAAGCGCCTAAATTAACCAAAGAAAAACGGCGAATCAAGAAATAAGTTATTAAAGCGCCCGCGGGCGTGGCTAAAGTCACCAGCCAAGAGTAAAAAAGCCGTTTCTTTTCAGCCACATTACCCAATAAAAGCAGGGTATAAGTAAAAATACCCTCGGGTAATTCGTGAAAAATAACAGCCAAAGAGGTTAAAAGCCCGATTTTGTAAGAGACCTCAAAGCCCGCGGCAATGGCGATACCGTCAATTAAAGAATGAAAACCAATACCCAAGGTGGAAGTGATACCCACGGTTTTTAAGTTATGGTCTTTTTCGTAAGGAGAGTGAATGCTTAAAAAATGTTCAAATAAAAACAGAAGCCCAAAACCGACCAAAAACCAGATAAAGTAGCGGCTGTTTAGTTCCGCCGCTTTGGGCAAAAGGTTCAAAAAGGCGTTGGTTAAAATCACGCCAATGGCAAAGGAAAGAAAATAGAGAATATTTTTTTCCACTTTTTCTTTGAAATACCGGACTAAATAAACTCCGGCCAAAGTGGCTAAGCCGGCGAGGAAGGAGTAAAGAAAGATGATGGATAAGTTGGGCATAGATAGACCGATAAGTAATAAATTCCTTAATTACTTAATTCCTGAATTACTCAATTACTAAATAAATTTCTTAATTTCTTAATTCTTAAATTAATTTTTGCTCTTTTAGTTATGTAGAAATTCAGGAATTTAGTTATTTTACTCTATCTTGTTCCTTAATTAAATTAC
>CAZKOU010000018.1:0-9551 GCA_964554505.1 uncultured Candidatus Saccharibacteria bacterium | reverse complement strand
ATGATTAAATGTCTAATGTCTAATGAATTTCTTAATGTCTTAATTTTTAAACATTCAGGCATTAAAACATTGATTAGAAATTAGGAGATTAGTCATTAAAAAATTTTTGGAGTATTTATTATGGTCAGAGTCAAACGGGGAACAATGGTGCTAAAGCGCCACAAAAAAATCTTAAAGCAAGCCAAAGGGTTTCGGCATGGCCGCAAGAATTTAATTAAACGCGCCAAAGAGGCCTTGCTCAAAGCAGGCGTTTATGCCTATCGGGACCGCCGCGCCAAAAAACGGGTCTTCCGCCGGCTTTGGAATGTCAAAATCAATGCCGCGGTCAGGCCTTATGGTTTTTCTTATTCCCGTTTTATAGCCGGGTTAAAAAAGGCCGAAATTACCTTAGACCGCAAAATTTTAGCTGATTTAGCCGAAAACCATCCGGAGGAATTTGAAAAAATCGTGGAGAAAGTAAAGGGCTCTAACATAAACACTTCTGCATTAATCGCCGAGCATCTTAAGCCAAAATTCTCGGAAAAGAAAAATTAGGAAATGCAGCCATAAAAGCACTCTAAATTGACAAATCCGGGCCAGAAGCAGAAAATAAAATTAGGAGGGATTTTTGGGGTTTTTGTCCTGGCATTTTCAATACGCCGTAAGATACGCTCTTAATATCTGGCAAACCGCCATTATCCTTGTTTTTGACGATTTTTCCATCCCCTTTCTTTTACGCACTCTTTTTTACCCTTGGAAGAAAGATTTCTCCGCGCCGGCGGATGCTTCGCTTCAAGCCCATCTTGAGGCCTTTGCCGCTAATTTGATTGCCCGTTTAATAGGTGGCTTTATCCGCTTTTTCACGATTCTGACCGGCTTTTCTTTAATTCTTCTCATTATTTTAAGCGGTCTGCCGCTCTTTATTCTTTTTTTTCTTTCCCCGTTTCTGCCGCCCCTCTTACCCTTTGTTTTTCTTCTTTTTCATCACGCCCGCCAGAACCCGCCCCTGCCTTTCCCCTTGACCAAACTGCCCGAGCAATTGGAAAAAAAGCCCAACCTTAATCTCACTCCTTTTTTAGAAGAGCGCGCCCGTTTTGTCTTAAGTCAAAGCCGGGATTGGGGTTTATTTTTAAAAACCCTGTTCGCGGAAGATGAAATCCGTTTTATTTTTCTGAAGCTTAATCTAAATCCGTCTTTATTCCTTAATCTTCAGCCGCCCGAACGGCCTAAGTTTACTAAGAAGACGGTCGTGGAATTAGCATACCCCATTGCCATTAAGAATCAGCATCAAAGAATTTTATCCTCGGACTTGCTTTTAGCTTGGGCCGCGGTTGATGGTAAACTAAAAACAATTTTAAGCAGTCAAAAACTTACTTATCAGGATTTGGAAAACGCGGCTTTTTGGAAAGACCAGTATTTTGCGGTTGACAAGCCCCCTTCCTTCTGGCTAAATCCGAGTCAAATCAAAGGCAGGGGCGGTATTGGCCGGGACTGGGCCGCGGGCTACACTCCTTTTTTGGATAAAGTGTCAATGGATTTAACTGCGGCAATTGAAACTCATCCCAATTTTCTCCACTTTGAAGCGCATAAAAATATCTCAACGCAAATTGAACAGGTCTTGGCCCGCTCCGGCAAGCATAATGTAATTTTAATCGGCGAACCCGGCACAGGCAAGAGAACCGCTGTTCTTTCTTTTGCGCGCAAGGTAATTTTTGGCGAGGTTCTGCGCTCGCTGTCTTACAAAAAAATTCGGGAACTGGATTTAAACCGCCTCATTTCTCTTTCCGGCTCTTCGGACGGCTTGGAACGTCATTTAATTTTGGCTTTAACTGAAGCAGTGCGAAGCGGCAATATCATTTTGTTTATTGACCAGATTGAACGGCTCTTTTCAGGGGCTCAAAAATTAGGCACCGTGGACGCGGCTGAAATTCTAATCCCTTTTATGGAAAGGGATGATTTTCAACTCTTAGCCACAACTAACTATAATGACTATCACCGGCTTGTTGAACCCAACTCTAATCTAAGCGCCCTATTTGAAAAAATTGAAATCAGCGCCACCAATGTGCAGGAGACCATTCGCGTTTTGGAAGAAATCAGCCCGACTTTAGAATACCGCCACAAAATTATTGTTACTTACCCGTCGGTCGTTCGGTTAGTAACCTTAGCCGAACGTTATGTCACTAACCGTTTTAATCCGGAAAAATCCATTGACCTTTTGGATGAAGCTATGGTTTTTGCCGCTAAAATGGGCCTTAAAAAACTTTTACCTTCCCATATTGACGAACTAATGAAGACCAAAACCGGCATCCCTGTGGCTGAAGCCAATCAAGGCGAAAAGGAAACTTTACTTCATTTGGAAGAAATTATACACCGCCGTTTAATCAATCAAGAAGAAGCGGTCAGTGAAATTGCGAGGGCTATGCGCCGCGGCCGCGCCGGCATCCATTCGCCGGATAAACCCATTGGCACTTTTCTATTTTTAGGTCCCACGGGGGTAGGGAAAACCGAAACCGCTCGCGCTTTGGCTAAAGGTTATTTTGGTTCAGAAAAACAGATGATTCGTTTTGAGATGGCGGAATTCAATGAGGCGGACTCGGAAAGCAAAATTTTACAATTTTTAACCAACGAGGTCAAAGAAAGGCCTTTCTCGCTTTTGCTTTTAGATGAGATGGAAAAAGCAAGTTTGGGGGTTAAAAACATTTTTCTCTCAATTTTAGACGAAGGCCGGCTCAAAGACCAAACTGGCCGCATGGTTTCTTTTGCCAATACCATTATTATCGCCACTTCCAATGCCGGCAGTGAAATAATCCGGCAAAGAATTAAGGCCGGACTTTCATTAGAAGGATTTCGCGAAAAATTAGTAGATACTTTGCTTCGAGAGCGTGTTTTCGCGCCGGAATTCTTAAACCGCTTTGACGCGGTGGTGGCTTTTCGGCCGCTTTCGGAAACCGAGTTAATCAAGGTGGTGGAAATCAAACTTATTTTACTCAATCAAAGAATGGCGGACCGCCAAATTAAAATAGAACTCACTTCTTTGGCTAAACAAAAAATCGCCCGTCTGGGCTTTAATCCCGAGTTTGGCGCGCGCGCTCTCGTTAGGGTATTACAGGATAAGGTGGAAAACTTGGTGGCGGAAAAAATTCTGCGCGAAGAATTGAAAGCCGGCGAAACCCTGATAATCAATGAAAAGATGTTCTAACCCCGGCGCAAAATCTGCCACCACCTCTTTTTTCCTTCTTCAGCCGCGTGCTTGGCGCAGTAAAAAGAAGAGGGATTAGCTTTCAGCCGACCCGCTTCAATGGGTTTATTATCCTTGGCACACAAACCATAAGTGCCTTTTTCTAAACGTTCAAGCGCAAATTTAGTATTTCTAAGTTCATCCTCCACATTTTTGCGCAAGCCCAACCTTTTTTCGTACTCTTCCACCTCTTTGGCGTTTTCATCTTCGGAAGAACCATATTGTGGAAAAATTTTCAAACGCGCCAATTCATCGCTCAAACGGTCCCTTTCTCCTTCCAAAATCTTTTTTTGGCCCGCCAAAAAATCCGGACTGAAAGGCGAAGGAACGGGCTCCTTTTTTATTCTCGGCAAAGGAATTTTCGGCAGGCGCGGAAGCGCAGGTACTTTAATCATCCTACACTTCCATCAAAGTAGATGTGGATAATTCTGTCAAGCCCCGCCTCATCGGCGGGGCGCCGACCCCGTGATGACGCTCCTGTCATTCCGCCTCAGGCGGATGACAGGAAGGAATTTTACGGGGTCAAGCCCTGTGCCTTATTTTGTGTTATTCTAAAAAAGGAGGGGATTTTGCCTATTTTTGAACAATCCATATTTTTACAGATTGGCGTGATTGTGGGCGTGGCCACGGTTTTGGGCTTTTTAGCCCGCTTAATGCGCCAGCCCCTGATTTTGGCTTATATCGCGGCTGGCATTGTGCTTGGCCCTTTTGGCTTAAAACTGATTACCAATATCGCCTCTGTCCAAACCCTTTCTTCTTTGGGTGTGGCTTTTTTGCTTTTTTTGGTTGGGCTGGAACTGGATTACCGTAAGATTAAGGAAGTGACCAAACCGGCTTTAATTGTCGGCTTGGGGCAGGTGCTTTTAACCGGCTTGGCCGGGTATTTGATTCTAAGAGTGCTTAATTTTGCGCCTACTTCCTCGGCTTATATTGCGCTGGCGCTAACCTTTTCCTCCACCATTATCGTTGTCAAACTGCTTTCGGAAAAAAATGAACTCAATTCTTTAAGCGGTCGGTTGACAATTGGATTGCTTTTAGTACAGGACCTGATTGCCATTGTGGCGCTTTTAATTCTTTCCGGCTCGCTTTCGCCCAGTATTCTCTTAAAACCCGACGCTCTGCTTTTAGCCACCTTCAAAACCGTTATCTTTCTGATTTTGATTTTTCTCTTTAATCGTCTTCTTTTGGCAAAAATCTTCCACCAGTTGGCGCGTTCGGCGGAAATTCTCTTTTTAGCTTCACTTTCCTGGATGTTTATTCTGGCGGGCTTGGCTTTTTTGTTCGGTTTTTCTGTGGAAATTGGCGCCTTTATTGCCGGCGTTTCTCTCGCCTCTCTGCCTTACAATCTGGAAATTATCAATCGCGTTAAGTCCCTGCGCGACTTTTTCTTAACCTTGTTCTTCGTGGTTTTGGGGGTAGGGCTGGTTTTCACCGGGGTTTTTAAGGTCATTCCCACCATTATCTATCTTTCCCTTTTTGTTATTTTCGGCCACGCTCTGATTGTTTTAATTTTACTGGGATTTTTGGGTTTTAAAAAAAGAATTTCGTTCTTAACCGCCTTAAACAGCGCCCAGATTTCCGAATTTTCCCTGATTTTGGTCGCTTTGGGCTTAAAGTTAGGACATCTGAATGTTTTGGAATCAAGCATTGTCAGTTTCGTGGCTTTGACAACTTTCCTTTTTTCTTCTTATCTCATTATCTACAATCACTGGCTCTTTCATCGCTTGGCCGGCGTTCTTTCCTTGTTTGAAAAGAAAAAAAAATTAGGAAAAAGCGCGGGTTCGCCGACCAACAAACTATTGCCACCCCTAAAAGACCACATCGTGCTTTTTGGCAGTCACCGTATGGGCGGCAAAATTTTGAAACATCTTACTTCTTTAGGCAAAAAAGTGGTGGTGGTGGATTTTAATCCAACGATTATCCAACGCTTAATTGCCGAAAAAATAATGGCGGTTTACGGCGATATGGGGGAAAGCGAAGTGCAGGAATTTGCGGGAGTGCCGAAGGCCCGGCTGGTTATTTCCACGGTGCCCACTTTGGAACCCAACCTTTCTTTGCTCAAAAATCTGAAAGGAAAAAGGAATCGGCCGCTGGTTTATCTGACCGCCGAAAAAGTGGACGATGCCCTGCGGCTTTACGAAGACGGCGCGGATTATGTCATTTTACCCCAGTACCTTTCTGCCGAGCATGTCTTTGTTTTGCTTCGCCACCTTAAAAATCCCGCGGCTATAAAGAAAAGTAAAAAACACGCGGTCAAGGAACTCAAAAAACATCTGGCAGAAGAGAAGGAATAACATAAAATTCCTAAATTACTAAATTTCTTAATTTCCAATCAAATCCTAATCTTAAAAATACCAAATTAGGATTGAAAAACATTAAAGGGTATGATAAATAAAGAGAAGGCATAATTAATGGTTACATAAAAATGGGCGCATAGCTCTCCGACGCAAGAAGTCGGAGCTCCGATCCCCCGACGCTCTGGTCTGGGCGTCGGAGCAGCGGTTAGAGCGCCTCGTTCACACCTGCCCGCCGTGGTCGTGTAGCTCAGTGGTAGAGCGTCGCGTTCACATCGCGAAGGTCACTGGTTCGAGTCCAGCCACGACCACCACGCGCTTTGGCAGGCGGGTCGAGGAAGGTCGTCCCGCCTTGGCGGGACTGCGTGCACCAACTTCAAATTGCTACTGCACCTATCCATTACAGCTCCGAGAGGACTTATGTCTTTTCGGGGCTGTCAATGAGGCAGCGAAAATCAAAGGAGACGATAATGGAAATGAAAAACAACGGTCACACTAATGAAAAGGAATATGAAGCATTATCCCAAAAAGGGATGGCAAGGGAACAATTCTTGCACAACACTATCAATCTCCACATCATCCTTCAGATTGTTCTGTTTATCGTAGGGTATATTTTATACCTTCAGGACTATGACATTGTTTTGTTTGTCTTGTTCATTCCGATTTTTCTTAACTCTATGACGTTCAATTACCAATCCAGCCAGTCGACGTTAGAGGAGATTGGCAGATATATTAATAAACATTACAAAGAACTGAAATGGGAGCGCTCTTTTGCCGAGCACAGAGAGCACTACAAATTTGAAGCGTTCTTTAAGGTCCTGCCCTTGCTCTTCCCCAATACCATTCCAATCGCACTTTTGGTGCTGCAAACTCCACTTAACCAGTGGGAAATAGTAATTCTTGTTTTTGACCTTGTGTTACTCTTGATAATGATTGAGAGTTTCCGCTACAAACTGCGGCGGGTAAAGTAGAGGAACTTCGCCCTACTGCCGCCTTCAACATCAACACTTTCGGGCCTGCGCCGATTCACGGCGACAGGTCCTTTTCTTTATCATCAGCCAAAGGCCGGAAGCCCGCAGGGCTTCAATGTTTGAGAGAAATCATAAATTATGCTACATTTTTTATAGCCCTCGTAGCTCAACGGACAGAGCTTCGCACTCCTAAGGCGAAGATGGGGGTTCGACTCCTCCCGAGGGCGCCAAGTAGAAAAAGTCAATGCCTCGCCCCGCCCGTGTGGGCTCGGCCAGCAAATCGTACGGAGTTTTCGGGGTAAAAAGAAATTCCCGATTCTATTAGAAACAGAAAAGAAAAATTTTCATAGTGACGCCATTTTTATTCTGTTTTTTTTCTTTTTACTGGCTCTTGACAATAGATATGCTATATTTGGTTAGGCACAAAAAATCGAGTCATTGTGTCTTAAGAACAGCACATTTCAAATCCAGTTCAAGTCCAGAAAGAGGAAGGGAAGATAGGATGAAAAACGCAATGCTTCTGTGTTTCGTGACTGGGTTCTTCTTGGGAGTTGCCCCGCTTTTAGGGCGGCTCTCCTCCGTAAACGCGATGATGATGGCAGTGCTGATCGCCGGTGGCACACTGACGGCCATGCTTCCCGTCGCGTTCTCGCAGAATTACGCCGCGGCTGGTTTAAGGTCTCTGATGTTCGCTCTGGCTGGCGGTATCGCCAATGGCGTTGGTCTGCTTTTCTTCTATCGTCTCGTAGCAGGTTCCAATGAGGGACTATGGGAGATCTCCCGAGTCCTTCCCATCTCTCTTGTTCTTATGGTTATGAGCATCGCCATTGGGGCGAGAATCTTCTTCGGCGAGGCCTTTACAAACGAAAAGGTCATTGGTCTTATTCTCGCCTGCGGCGCCATTTGGTTTTTGAAGTGATTCCTTTGGGGCCCCAGCGGACATTGTTCCGCCCGGGGCTTCTTTTTTTGGCTTTTGTAAAATTTTCCACCTACGAGGTGGAAGGAATTACAACAACTCCTCGTGGGGGCGCCACGCTCGAACCTATTTTAGCAAAAATTTTTGAAATAGACGAACGCTCCGCCCCGCCGCGCCCTTACTTCGGCTGGCGAATTTTTTGGCGGACAAAAATACTACAAGCTGAAAGTTTTGGAGAGTGGAGCAAGCTCGGTTGAGTTTGTTTTTTCGTCAGTTAGTGTTGTGCCTTTGTAAGGCACAATTGCTTGGATCATTTTGTCCGGATTTGTTTTTGTCGAATCGTATACTACTTCACCTCGTCCCTCGACAGTTCCGTTCACAATCTCTTTCCCAACAAATCCGACCGTTACATTCACGACGCCGGACGTGTCTTTGAGGGCGTTTTCCACATTGTAAGGACAGGAGGCGCAATACATGCCGTCAATTTTCATTGCGAGGTGGTGCAAATTTTTTGTATCTACTGCAACTTTTTGCGTAGCATTACTGCTCTCGTTGTTTTTAACCGCCAATCGGAAACCAATGACACCGACAAGCACTAACGGAATAATTATGAGAAGAAATTTTTTATTCATAGTTAGTAAAGATATTTATAAACGAGCGGCGCGAGGAACGGCACGAGCACGAATGTGAGCAAAAGATAGAGCACAATCATCGCACAAAGGGCAATGATGACCTGCACGGCTATCTTTTTGTTATCAAGATTGCCCGATCCGTCTCCGCAATCACAAACGGCCTTCTGTTTCTTTCTAAAGTAAAGCCAAGCGGCAACGGTGAAAAAGACAAGTGCGCCGGCAAGGAAATACGGCTTGTTATATCCAATAGAAAGAACACTCGATGCTGTTCCTACGCCAAGTGCGATGAAAATAAGCGGGCCGAGGCAGCAGAGCGAGGCGAGAAAAGCCGCCGCCATTCCGATTTTGAGAAATGTTTTGTCATCGTTTTTCATATACAGCAACTTAATTTAGAAATATCTTTGGTAAACGAAAGCGCGACGATCTTTATCGCTTCCGAAAGCGTCGGGAACATCGGGAGAGAATTGACCACATCATCAATCGTGTTTTTGTTCTTTACTAACATCATCGCCTCGGCGATAAGTTCGCCCGCGTTCGGCGCGAGAATGTGCACGCCAAGAATTTGTTTTGTTTGCGGATGAATTGCCATTTTTATCATTCCCTCGGTGCGGTGCATGATAATCGCTTTCGGCACATCCTCAAACGAAACTGTGCGGCAGGCGCACATCCCCATTTGCTTCATCTGCTCATCTTCAGTGAAGCCGACACCGGCAAGCTGTGGGTCAGTAAAAATGGTGAAGGGCACGGCGTTGTAGTCAATGGAAAGCGTCGTGCTCTTGAGGGCGTTTTCCGCGGCAAGCGTTCCTTCGCGTCCAGCGGTTGGTTCAAGCCGCAAGGGGGCACTGGTAACATCACCGACTGCAAAAATGTTTTTGTTGGAAGTTTGGAAATTCTGATTGACGACGACCGCTTGTTGTTTGTTTACTTCAACACCAACTATATCAAGGCCAAGTCCTTGCGTGTTGGGAGTTTTGCCTGCCGCTAAAAGTATCTCGTCCGCAACCGTTTCTTCTTGCGCGCCGTTTATGATATACGAGATAACTTTTTTACCATTCTCTTTACGCACGCTTTTTACTTCAACACCTGTTTTGATAATAATTCCTTCTTTTGAAAGTATCTCGGCAAGGCGATCGGTGAGTGCCTTTTCAGAGTGTGGAAAAATTGAATCGCCGCGCTGTAAAATCGTAACCTTCGTGCCAAAGCGGCTGAACATCTGGGCAAACTCCAAGCCAACGGGGCCTGCGCCGATGATAACTAATTCTTTCGGCTGTTTTTCAAGTCGCAATGCTTCAATATGCGTAATAAATCCAACTTCGCGGATACCCTCAATTGGTGGCACATTGGCAGTGGAGCCAACGGCGATAATAAATTTTTTCGCACTCAATTTTTCCCTGCCCGCCGACTTGTCCGCCGAAAGTTTACTGAAGGCGGAAGCTTTAGCGGAGGCGGGGCCGTTCACCTCTACTTCGTTTTGAGAAACAAATTTTGCTTTTCCCTCGATTGCCGTTACATACTCTAAAT
>CAZKOU010000017.1:0-9715 GCA_964554505.1 uncultured Candidatus Saccharibacteria bacterium | reverse complement strand
CGAGCATTATACCGCGGAAATTATCAAAGCGCTGGCCAAGATTGATTCTGAAAATCAATATCTTTTATATTCTCCCAAACCGCCGACCAATACCTTAGCCGCGCTGCCTTCTAATTTTATCTACAAAATAATGCCTTTTCCCCGGCTGTGGAGTCAGGTACGCCTTTCTTTGGAATTTTTATTTAATAAACCGGATGTTTTTTTTGAGCCCGCGCACACCGTGCCCTTAATTCACCCTAAAAATAGCGTGATTACCATTCATGACCTGGGCTTTAAATATTTTCCCGAACTTTACACGCCGTTTGAGAAGCGTTACCACAATTTTTCAGCCGATTTCTCCGCCCGACATGGAAAAATTGTTATCGTGCCTTCGGAAAACACCAAAAATGACCTCATTAAGTTCTATAAGTTGCCGGCGGCTAAAATTCGCGTAGTTCCCCACGGCATTGACCATTCTTTATACTATCCCGTCAAACAACCTCTCAAGGATACCTCTTTGGACCGGGCGCCGTATCTTTTCTTTATCGGACGGCTGGAGGAAAAGAAAAATATACTGGGTTTATTGGAGGCCTACGCGCTTTTGCGTCAGGAAAGAGAAATTAAACACAAACTGGTTTTAGCCGGCAAGCCGGGCTTTGGCTATGAAAAAATCAAAGAGAGAATGTTAAAATTTCCGCCTCATATTCAAGCCGACATTGTGGAACTGGGTTATGTGCCGGAGGAAGAATTAAGCCAGTGGATGCGGCACGCGGACTGCTTTGTGTTCGTCAGTTTTTTTGAGGGTTTTGGTATTCCGGTCATTGAAGCTATGGCATCTAATGTGCCTGTGGTTTGTTCCAACACCACCTCTTTGCCGGAAGTGGCCAGCGGCGCGGCGATTTTGGTGGACCCAAAATCCCCCTTAGATATTTCCGCGGCTCTTTCTAAAATTATCCACAGCCAAAAAGTAAGAGGGAACTTAATTTACAAAGGCCGCAAAAGAGCCCTTAATTTCACTTGGGAAAAAGCGGCTAAAGCCACTTTGGAAATACTCAAGGAGGCAAGCCGTGAGTAGGGTGGCTTTAGTTCACGACCTTTTAACTTCTTTGGGCGGCGCCGAGAGGGTGTTAGACGCTTTTTTGGAAATATTTCCCCAAGCAGTGATTTTTACTTTGCTTTATGATGAGAAAAAAACCGGGGGGAGATATAAAAACCGTCAAATCATCACTTCTTTTTTGCAAAAATACCGCTTGATAACAGGCAAAAGAGATTATTTACTGCGGCCTTTTTACCCCGCGGCTGTGGAGGCCTTTGATTTTTCTGATTTTGACTTAATTATTGCCGACGGCAATGCCTTTTCCAAGGGTATCATCCGTTGCCCGGAAAGTAAATTTATCTATTACTGTCATTCGCCTATGGGCTATCTTTGGCACTGGAAAGATGAATACCAAAAAGAGCATCCTCAAGGCGGGCGGCTAACTTCTTTAATTTTTCATTATTTGAGAATGTGGGACCAATTAAGCGGTCAAAGACCGGATTTAATTCTGGCTAATTCGGAAAATGTAAAACAAAGAATTAAAAAATACTATCAAAGAAAAGCCAAAGTATTATATCCGCCAGTGGAAACGGAAAAATTTCAAATTAGCCCCAAGAAGGCGGGTTACTTTTTGCTCGTCTCGCGTCTTTCGGCTTACAAAAAAGTTAATTTAACCATCAAGGCCTTTAGCCAATTAAAACTGCCTCTTTTGATTGTGGGAACAGGGCAGGAGGCGGCGCGCCTGAAAAAATTAGCCAGACCGTATCGGAACATTGAATTTAAAGGATATGTTTTAGACAGCGAATTAAAAAATATCTACAGTCAAGCCCGGGCTTTTATCTTTCCCGCGGAAGAAGATTTTGGCTTGGCAGTTGTGGAAGCGATGAGCAGCGGCACGCCGGTGATTGCCTTAGACAAAGGCGGTAGCAAGGAGACGGTCGTGGATGGAGTAAACGGATTATTGTTTACTGAACAGACGGCCGCTTCGTTAGTAAGTGCAGTAAAACGGTTTTTGGAAATTGAAAAAAAATTTAATCCGGAGAAAATCCGTCAGACCGCCCTAAGATTCGATAAAAATATTTTTATCAAAAAATTCCGGGCATTGAGCGACTAAAAAGAGCAAAATGAATATCCTAAATGTCAGAATTGACAATTTAAGCCAAAAAGAGACGCTGGAATGGATTGCCCGCGCTGTTAAAAAGAAAACCCCTTGCCAGATTATCACGGCTAATCCGGAAATACTTATAGAAGCGCGCCGCAACCCGGCTTTTTTTGAAATACTCAACCAGTCCGACTTAAATGTGCCGGACGGCGCGGGTCTGCTCTTTGCGGCTAAGTTTTCGGGACAGAAATTAAAAGAACGGGTGACCGGGGTGGACTTAGTCAAAAAGTTAGCCAAAGAAAAATTCTCTCTTTTCTTTTTGGGAGGCAGGGAAAATAGAGCTAAAGAGTCAGTCAAAGTGTTAGTCAAAGATAATCCGAACTTAAAAATTGCCGGAATTGACAGTGGCGGCGAAGCAGGGGAGAGGGGAGAGGTAAAAAAAGAGGTCTTGGAAAAAATCAAAAAAGCCAAACCAGACATACTTTTAGTTGCCTTTGGCGCGCCCAAACAGGAATTTTTTATCAGCCAATATAAAAAAGAATTAAATGTGCCCGTGGCCATCGGGGTTGGCGGCGCCTTTGACTTTATTTCCGGAAAAATGCCCAGAGCGCCTCTTTGGCTCCGCCAAATGGGTTTGGAATGGCTGTTTCGACTTTTCATCCAACCCAAACGCTGGAAGCGAATCTATGCCGCTGTCATTAAGTTCCCTCTGACCGTAATATATGAAAGAATTAAATTGAAATGACTAAAATCAAAGCCATTGTTTTTGATTTTGCCGGGGTAGTGACCACGCACGGCATAGAAAATGCCATTAAGCATTTCTGGAAAATTGTCCCCCTCTGGAAATTACCGGTGTTACTAATTTTCGCGCTTTTTTATCTGCCTAAAATTGAAAAGGGTGAGATTACGGAAGTAGTAGCTTGGCGCAAGTCACACTGGTTTTTAGGAAAAAAAACCAATATCTTTGAACTGCGCGATAAAATTCTGGAACACTTTATTCTCAATCAGGAACTAATCAAAGAAATTAAAAAATTAAAACCCCGCTATAAAATTGCTATGCTGACCAATAATATAGAGGAGTGGATGGACCACTTTGAAAACGAATTTCATCTTTCCAAAATTTTTGACCCCATGCTCAATTCCGCGGAAGTGGGTTTAAGAAAACCCAACCCTAAAATTTTTAAACTGCTTCTTAGCCAATTAAATCTGAAGCCCGCGGAATGCCTTTTTGTAGACGACCACAGAAGAAACCTCTGGTCCGCTCAATCCCTTGGTTTTAAGACACTTCTTTTCCGAAATAACCGGCAATTCTTAAATAACCTTAAAAAGATGCTTGACAATAATAAAGTTTCCTCTTAAAATTAAGGAAGGGTTGTTTAGGGAAACGTAGTTTACCTCCCCGTGTTAGAGGAAGGGGAGGCAGCGCTCCTTATTGGGCTTTGCCCATAAGGAAGCGTCGGAAGGGGAAACGGAAGTTTTCCCTCCGAGGAGGAATATGCCTATCTCACCTTTTATGGCCGCCATTAATCAATTAGCGGATGAAAAAGGTCTGCCTAAAGAAATAGTCGTCGAAACCATTGAAGCCGCTATTGCCGCGGCTTACCGCAAAGATTACGGCCAGCAAAATCAGCAAATCATTGCCAAACTAAACCCTGATACAGGCGGCTTTGACATAAAACAAACCTTTGAAGTTGTTTCCAAGGTGGAAGACGCAGCTTTTCAGATTTCCAAAACCGAAGCCCAAAAAATTAAAAAGGGCGCTAAAATAGGGGAGAGCGTGGAAATTCCCTTGCCAGAGCAAGCCGAGTTTGGCCGCATTGCCGCCCAAACCGCTAAACAGGTGATTTTACAACGTCTGCGCGAAGCTGAACGCGACCTCATAATGACCGAGTTTGAAGGCAAAGAGAAAGAAGTCATCCCGGCCTCAATTCAGAGAATTGAAAACAAAACCATTATTGTGGATTTAGGCAAAACCACGGGGACTATGCTTCCTTCCGAACAGATTCCCGGCGAATATTACGCGCAAGGCCAGCGGCTCAAATTCTACATTAAAGAAGTCACCAACACGGCGCGCGGGCCCCAGATTACGGTTTCCCGCGCCGACCCCGGATTCATTAAAGGTCTCTTTGGGCATGAAGTGCCGGAAATCAAGACCAATGATGTGGAAATTGTCGGCATTGCCCGGGAAGCCGGGTTTCGCTCTAAAGTGGCGGTTAAAAGCCATAAGGAAGGTCTGGACCCGGTGGGTTCAGTGGTTGGTCAGAGGGGAAACCGCATTCAATCTGTGTTGGCAGAAATACCTAATGAAAAAATTGATATTATTCTTTTTGACCCTGACCCAGCCACCTTTATCCAAAACGCGCTTTCACCCGCCAAAATTGCGGGGGTGAATGTCTTAAAAACCAAAAAAACCGCCAAGGTCAAAGTAAATAATGACCAACTCGCTTTGGCTATTGGCAAAAACGGCCAAAATGTGCGGCTGGCTTCCAAACTAACCGGATTTGAGTTGGATATTGAAGAAGAAAAGAAAGAGTTTAGAAAAAGTCCTGAAAAAACCAAATTAGAAACGTCAGGTAAAGACCGTCAAAAAGTCAAATCAAAAACAAAAACCGGTTCAAAAGAAAAAGGGAGAGAAAAAGAAGCAGAAAAAAGATGAACGACATCCTTCAAAGTTTTTCCGAAATCAGCCGCCGCGTTTTGCTCAATGCCCAACGATTGGCAGACGCGGAAAAAAATGGGGTAGAGGTGGAACATTTGCTTTTAGCTTTAACTTTAACTCCCGGCACCTTGGCTTTTGAAGTGCTCTCTTCCTGCGGCGTTTCCACCGAGCAGATTCGTTTAGTGCGCTCCTTAGCCCAAATTTCCTCTCAAACCCCGCGAGGCGGTCTATCGGAAGAATTAAAACGGGTTTTAAAATTATCCTTCAAAATTATGGTTGAGTGGCAGCACGCTAAGGTTGAGGCAGAACATTTACTCTTAGCCATTATTTTAGACAATCAAAACCGGGCTTTGGAAATTTTAGAGCGCATCGGTGTTTTCCCCTCTGATATCCGGGCGGAAATTGAAGAAGAATTTCAACACCCTTTTTTGAGAGAATTCCTTTCTTTAACGCCCAAAGAAAACTTGGAAGAAGAGCAGGAAGAAAACAGTCAAAACACCTCTACCGCACAAACTGAAGCACCGGCTCTTCAATACTTCACGCAAGACCTGACCAAACAAGCCAAGGAAGGCAAATTAGACCCTGTCATCGGCCGCGATAAAGAAATTGAACGTTGTCTGCTCATTCTTTCCCGCCGTCTCAAAAACAACCCGGTGCTTATTGGCGAGCCGGGTGTGGGCAAAACCGCCATTGCCGAAGGCATTGCCCAAAAAATCATTCAGGGTAAAGTGCCGGAAAAATTAGCCGTGTTCAGGGTTTTGGCTTTGGATATGGGGCTTTTGGTGGCTGGCACTGTTTTCCGCGGCCAGTTTGAGGAACGGCTTAAAAAACTGCTGGAAGAAATTGTTCAATTCAAAAACATCATTCTTTTTGCGGATGAAATTCACACTTTAGTCGGCGCGGGCAATCCGGAAGGCGCTTTGGACGCGGCTAATATCTTAAAACCAGCCTTAGCCAGAGGCGAACTGCACCTAATCGGCGCTACCACGTCGGACGAATACAGAAAATATATTGAAAAAGACAAGGCCTTGGAACGCCGTCTCCAACCGATTCTGATTGAAGAACCCAGCGTGGAGGAGACCGTGGAAATTTTGAAAGGATTAAGGTCAAAATACGAGGAATATCATAAGGTTAAAATCAACAATGAGACCTTGAAAACCGCGGCTTACTTGTCCAAACGTTATATTCAAAACCGTTTTTTGCCCGATAAAGCCATTGATTTAATTGACGAAGCCGCGGCCGCGGCTTCTAACCGCCAGAAACCGAAAGAAAAAGAAGACCTGCGTTTAGAGCTTTCGCGAGTGCGTCTTTTGAAAGAGGAAATGGTGCGCAAAGAAATGTACGACGAAGCCCTGCGCTATCGCGACCGCGAAGAGTTCATCTTAAAAAAACTGCTTCTTTTGCAATCCCAAAACGAAACGGAAAGGCCAATTCTTTCGGTTAAAACCGTAGAAAAAGTGCTTTCCAGCTGGACCGGTATTCCACTCTCCTCTCTTAATTCCAAAAAGGTGGCTCAAATTGCCAATTTGGAAAAAAGATTGATTAAGCGCATTATTGGGCAGGAAGAGGCGGTCAGGGTCGTGGCAGAGGCCGTGCAGAGAAGCACAGCCGGCATAAGCAACCCTAACCGACCTATTGCTTCTTTTATCTTTTTAGGACCAACCGGCGTGGGGAAAACAGAGACCGCCCGGGTTTTGGCAGAAGAAATATTTGGCTCGCGCGAAAATTTAATCCGCTTGGATATGTCTGAATTTATGGAAAAACACAATGTTTCGCGCCTCGTCGGCGCGCCGCCCGGTTATGTGGGTTTTGAAGAAGGCGGCAAATTAACCGACGCGGTCCGTCAGCACCCCTACTGCCTAATCCTCTTTGATGAAATTGAAAAAGCCCATCCGGATGTGCAAAATATCCTCCTTTCAATTTTGGAAGACGGTATTTTAACCGATGCCAAGGGCAGACCGGTTAATTTCAAAAACACTATTCTGATTATGACTTCCAACCTTGGCGCAGCCGAATTCAGTCAAGAAGACAGTATCGGCTTTGGCTTAAAAGAAGAGTTCTCAAAAGACAAACGCTACGCGGAAATCAAAGAAAAAACCTTAAAAGCGCTGAAAGGATTCTTTCGGCCGGAATTCTTAAACCGCGTAGACAAGACCATTGTCTTTAAACCGCTTTCTTTGGAAAGTGTGGCGGAAATTACCAAACTTATGATAGAGGACCTTAAAAAACGGCTTTGGCCGGAAAAAATCCATCTCGTTGTTCAATCCGCTGTAATTAAACTCTTGGCCCAAAAGGGCTTTGACAGAGAGTTGGGCGCCCGGCCTCTTCGCCGCGTTATTGAAGAGGAAATAGAAACCAAGCTCTCAACTTTAATTTTGCGCTCGCGGCCGCGGCTCAAGGGGGAAGTAACGGTCTTAACTCTAAACAACCAAATTGTACTCCGACCTAAAATCAAGCATGGTCTGGAATCGAGGTTAAAATTTCATGCCAAACGACAACTTAATTAAACAAAAAGCCCTTCTTTCCACCCTACAGACCCCCGAAAAAGCGGCAAAGTTTTTTATCAATAAAGCCGAGCAATTGGAAAAAAAGCCCAATGAAGAAAATGCCAAAGAAGCGCTTTTGATTTTGGCGCCTTTGGCAGACCGTTTAGGAATGGCTAAAATACGCCGGCGGCTGGAGGATATATCTTTCCCTTTTCTGTATCCCAAGGAAGCCGCGGCAATCCGGAAAAAACTGGCTAAAAATTTTACAGAGCGCGAAAAGACCCTTTTCAATCTGAAGACCCGCGTAGAGGAATTTTTGGAAAAAAATGGCTTAATTTGCCAACTTCAGGGACGGGTGAAAAGCGCCTATTCCATTTTCAAAAAATTACAGAAATACGAAGGGGATTTTGGTAAAATCAACGACTTGATTGCCCTCCGTTTAATTGTGCCGGAAATCCCGGATTGCTACTTGGCTTTGGGATTGATTCACCAACTCTTTACCCCCCTGCCCAACACAATCAAGGACTATATTGCCAAGCCCAAACTTAACGGATACAAGAGCTTACACACGACAGTAATCTTAGATAACAAGCGGCTGGCGGAATTTCAAATCAGAACAGAAGAAATGGATCGCTTGGCTAATTTTGGCCAAGCCGCGCACTGGTATTACAGCCAAGCCGTCAGCAGAAAAGAAAAAGCGGAAAAACGAATTTTAGCGCCAAAGGAAAAGAAAAGTGTCTTTGTCCAAACGCCTAAAGGTGATATTCTGGAACTAGCAGCAGGCGCCACGGCCCTGGATTTTGCTTACAAAGTGCACACTCAAGTGGGCGCGCATGCTTTTTCCATTTTGGTTAATGCTAAAATAGCGCCCTTGGAATTTCCTCTCAAAAACGGCGATGTGGTTGAGGTTTTAACCCGACCGCGCATCAAACCCTCGCACGACTGGCTGAAAAAAATCAGAACCAGCCACGCCCGGGATGTTATCCGCCACCAGCTTAAAGATAATATAAGATAAATCTGTCTCGCCAAGGGCCTCGCCAAAGGCGAGCCGAGACAAATCCGTCTACTCCTCAAACGAACAAAGATAAGAAAGTCGGAACAATCATTGATTATGAGTGAGATAAAAATTGGACGCCCCCGCGGCACTTACGACCTCGAGGGCGAGGACTACAATTTCTTTAATTTTCTTCGCGAGAATGCTTTTAAGGAAGCGAAAAGTTTGGGCTTTACGCCGATTGAAACGCCTCTTTTTGAGGAACGCGTTATTTTTGAACGTTCTATGGGCAATGCCTCTGACACGGTAGCCAAGGAAATGTATAAAGTAGAGCGTCTGGACAGGGGAATGGAGGAAGAAAAGAAAGAAAGCGCTTTGGCTTTAAGACCAGAATACACGGCTGGCGTGGTGCGCGCGGTTTTGGAAAACGGACTTTTGTGGCAAAAAAAACCCTTGCTCCTTTCTTATTTCGGCCCGGTTTTCCGCTACAACCGGCCCCAAAAAGGACGTTTCCGTCAATTCTGGCAATTTGGCGTGGAGGTCTTGGGTAAAAGTGAGTCCTCTTTTGACGCCTTGGTTATCTTCTTGGCCTGGCGCATTCTTAAAAATCTGGGTTTGGAAAAAGAAATTGTTTTGGAAATCAACTCTCTGGGTGGCGAAGAGTGCCGACCTAAAATCAAGCGCGCGCTCCTCAATTATTATCAAAAATATTTAACGCATCTTTGTCCAGTTTGCCAGAGGCGGATTAAAGAAAGCCCCCTGCGTCTTTTGGACTGCAAGGAAGAAAAGTGTCAAACCCTGAAAAGCGGCGCGCCTTTGATTGTGGACTCGCTTTGTCAGGAATGCCAAAGAGATTTTAAGGAGGTTTTGGAATCGTTAGACGATTTGGGCATTAAATATGACTTAAACCCGCATCTGGTGCGCGGCCTGGATTATTACACCAAGACCACTTTTGAGATTCGCGGCCGGGAAGATGAACGCAGTCAAAATTCTCTTTTGGGCGGGGGCCGCTACGACGAGTTGGTGGAACTTTTGGGCGGACCCAAGACCCCTGCCGTGGGCTTTGCTATGGGCGTGGAGAGGGTTTTGGAATTAAGCCGGGAAAAGGGGCTCAAATTAAAAGAAGAAAAAGGCCCGGATATCTGCTTAGCACAGATTGGTGAAAAAGCCCGGCGCCGGATTTTAAAACTCCTGCCCTCTCTTCGCCAAGCCGGTTACAGTGTGATGCTCAATCTAAGCAAAGATGGCATTAAGTCCCAGATTACGACTGCGGATAAAATTAAAGCCAAACTTTGCCTGATTATGGGCCAGCGAGAGGTGATTGATAATACAATCATTCTGCGCAATATGGATGAAGGAAGCCAGGAATCAATCAATTTAGGCGAATTGGCCACTATTTTGAAAAAAAAGCTTAAAAATAGAAAAAACCCCGCAGAATTGAATCCACGGGGGTTATGAA
>CAZKOU010000016.1:9123-9819 GCA_964554505.1 uncultured Candidatus Saccharibacteria bacterium | reverse complement strand
CATCACTCGTCGTGGATTTAACATAATGATACCGATAACCTCCAGTGTTGGTAGGATCTTTTGGTAGGGTAGAGACAATAGTGGTTCCTATAGCGTTCGCTAGGGCAGGCCAATCAGTGACATTATCACTATAATAATTAGCGCCAGCCGTGCCCGGCGGAGTGGTTATGTTATTCTGGTCCATATAACCCTCAATGGCTAATCTGATGGTATCAAGGTCCTGCTTACGACGAGCATCACGACCCTTACCCCGTGCGCTGGACAAATTCACAATGACCAAGGCGGCAATCACACCGATAATGGCAATGACCACTAAAAGTTCCACCAAAGTGAAACCTTTTCTAATTTTTAACATTTTTACCTCCTAATTTTAATTGGTTACTTAAGGTTGCAATGGGTTGCTAAAGGTTGCTATTGGTTACAACTATTGGTAACTATTGGCAACTGTTAGTAACTATTCGCAACTCATTTTTAATAATATCGACCTCTTATCATTTTATCTTATTACTATTAAATTGTCATTTCCCCCTCCTATCGGCCTATCGGCCTATCTTCTTATCGGCCTATCGGCCTATCGGCTATTGTATTTGCGCCAGATTATAAATAGGCATCAGCACGGAAAAAACCATAAAAGCCACCCCAATTCCAATAATAACAATAATCGGATACATTAAAGCCCCTTTAATGGTGCTTTTA
>CAZKOU010000016.1:6915-9113 GCA_964554505.1 uncultured Candidatus Saccharibacteria bacterium | reverse complement strand
GCTCAAGCAAACTAGTCAAAACCGCGATTTTCCCCCGCGTCTCATTGCTGAAATAATCCGCCAACTTGGCTAATGTCAAGTCCAGTTTGCCGGTCTGCTCCCCGACCCCAGCCATCTGGGAAACCAAAGGCGGAAAGTGCGTCTCTCTTTCCAGAGCCGAAGAAAGGGGAATCCCCCGCTCCAGTTCGTCAGCCACGCGGCGCAAACTTTTTTGATAAACCCGATTGCCCACCACCTGCGACGCCGTGTGCACGGACTCCACAATGGGCACGCCCGCGGAAACCAACAAAGACAAAGTGCGGGCAAAACGGGTCATATAGACATTTTTGTTCAAGCCAAAGGGGTCTAAAAGTAAAAGCCGGTCAATAAACAAGCGGCCTTCGGGCGTGGTCATCAGGTAACGCGCTAAAATCACCAACAAAACCACAAAAATGAGCAAAGTCCACCAGTAGTTCTGGGCAAAACCCGAAATTGAAAGCAGGATGCGGGTGCTCAAAGGCAATTCTGCCCCGCTTTCGGCAAAAACCGAAGAAAGCGCGGGAATCACTTTAATCATCATAATAAAAGCAATGGCAATCATCACGATGATAATGAAGATGGGATAAACAAGGGCGCGCTTTACCGCGGACCCAAAATCGCTTTCCTGTTCTAATTCGCCGGCTAAATCGGTTAAGACCATATCTAATTTGCCCGAGGTCTCGCCGGAATGCACCACATTGGTAAATAAAGGCGAAAAAACCCGGGGCTCGGCGCGAGTCGCTTCGGACAGAGAAACCCCCTCTTCCACATTGGAAGCCACTTTAGCCAGCACCTCTCTAAAATAATGGTTTTTGGTTTGAGCGGCAAAGGACTGCAGGGACTGGACCAAAGTAACACCCGAAGAAAGCATAATGCTAAGCTGGCGGGCGAAAAAAGCCCGCTCTTTTAAGGAGACATGTTTTAAAAAGGGGATTTTGATGGACATTGATTCAATCCTACAAATTACGAATTGGTACGAATGTACAAATAAATCTCATAGCAACCATTTGATTGATTCGTATGATTGATTCGTACATTTGTAAATATTTGTATATTCGTAGGATATTTAAAAAAGCAGCGTCTTGAAATAACGGGGGTCCAAACTCCAAGCCAAGGCGTCGTCCAAAGCCACTTCGCCCCGGGAAACCAATTCCGCCAAAACCTTGTCCAGGGCAATCATTCCTTCCGAAGCCGATGTCTGAATAACATTGGGCAGTTGATGCGTCTTGCCCTCGCGAATCAAATTTCTAACCGAAGCATTAGCCATCAAAATCTCCATTGCCGGCACTAATCCTCCATTGGTCTTGGGCAGTAATCGCTCTGAAGCAATGCCCAATAAAACCGCGGCTAACTGCTGACGCACCTGTTGCTGGGCGTGCTCGGGAAAAACATCCACAATACGGTCCGCGGTTTGGGAGGCGGAGTTGGTGTGCAAGGTGGTTAAAACCAAATGGCCGGTTTCCGCCACTGTCAGAGCGGTTTAAATGGTTTCCAAATCGCGCATCTCACCCAATAAAACCACATTAGGGTCTTCCCTTAAAACACTGCGCAGGGCCTCGGCAAAACTTAAAGTATCCACCGACAGTTCGCGCTGGGAGATAATGGATTTTTTGGGAATGAACTGATATTCCACCGGGTCTTCAATGGTTACAATATGTTCGCTTCTTTCCTGATTAATTAATTCCACCATTGAAGCCAAAGCCGTGGATTTGCCATGACCCGTGGGACCGGTGACAATAAACAAGCCCTGCGAGTATTTGGTAAATTTTTCTAAAATGGGCGGCAAATTTAATTCGGCTAATGTTTTGATTTGAAAAGGAATAAGACGCAGGGAAGCAGCTAAAGTGCCTTTCTGAAAATAGACATTGGCGCGGAAACGGTGCCCTTGTTCTTCAAAAGAAAAATCCATTTCCTTTTTTTCCAAAAGAAGAGCGCGGGCCGGCGGGGTCATAAAACCGAAAATCAGGCGCTCGGTCGCTTCCGGGGTTAAAACCGCTTCACCTGGCACGGAAACCAAACGACCTTCTACCCTTAAAACAGGCGGCGTTTTAGCCAAAATGTGAAGGTCAGAAGCCCCTTTTTTAATGGCTAAATCCAGTAAATTTTTGAGATGGGGGTCAATGATTTGTGACATTTTTATTCCTCTTTTAAGAAAAAATTACTTGAAAAGTCATAAGTCA
>CAZKOU010000016.1:3242-6815 GCA_964554505.1 uncultured Candidatus Saccharibacteria bacterium | reverse complement strand
TTGTGACATTTTTATTCCTCTTTTAAGAAAAAATTACTTGAAAAGTCATAAGTCAACGAAGTAGTTTATTATTCTTCAGCCGTGGCGCGCCAGATTTCATCCAAAGCAGTCAAACCCTCTAAGGCCTTGATTAAACCATCCTCCCTCATAGTCAGCATTCCTTGTTTAATGGCCAGCACCTTTAATTCATCCGCGGTTTTATGGGCAATCACGGCTTCTTCCAAGGCATCAGTCATCAACATTGTCTCAAAAAGCCCCAGACGACCTTTATAGCCGCCTTTGCATTCGTCACAGCCCACTGCTTCATAGAATTCATACGGCGGCGCTTTTTTGATTTTAGCCAAGTCATCCTTAATCTGTTCTAATAAATCAGACGAAACAACGGTTTTTTTCTTGCACTTTTCGCAGAGCCGGCGCACTAAACGTTGCGCCACTACCGCATTGATGGCTGAAGTGATTAAAAACGGCTCCACACCCATATTGATTAGCCGCGGCAAAGCCCCGGCCGCGTCATTGGTGTGCAAAGTGGACAAAACCAAATGGCCGGTTAAAGCAGCGTGGGTAACCAGAGAGGCGGTTTCTTTATCGCGAATTTCGCCAACCATAATAATGTTGGGGTCCTGACGTAAAACACTGCGCAGACCCTCGGCAAAAGAAAAGCCGATTTTGGGTTTGACTTGGGTCTGATTAATGTTCTCAATTTCGTACTCCACCGGGTCTTCCAAGGTGATGATATTAACTTCCGGCCGGGAAAGTTTCTCTAATATAGCGTAAAGCGTGGTGGATTTACCGGAACCCGTAGGACCAGTGGCTAAAATCACGCCGTAGGGCTGACTAATCGCCTGCTCCACGGTCTTGGCATTGTAACCCTCCAGTCCCAGCTGGTCTAAAGTTAAAAGTCCGGTGGTTTTGTCCAGCAAACGCAAAGCCACTTTTTCGCCGTGAATCGTGGGCAGAGTGGAAACCCTGACATCCACCGGGGTTTTCTGGCGAACTACGCTAAAGCGGCCGTCCTGCGGAATGCGGGTTTCGTCAATTTTCAAATTAGCTAAAATTTTGATGCGCGAAACCATAGCCGCGTGCAAAGGCGAAGGCAATTTAACCAGTTCACGAAGCACGCCATCCACCCGAATGCGCACCCTGACCTTCTTTTCCTGCGGCTCTAAATGAATATCGCTGGCGCGCTCGTAAATGGCTAAAGAAAGAACCGCGGCCACGATTTTGGGCGCAAAACCAGTGCGTATAATCGCTAAAAGCTCGGTGGTTTGGCTGATTGACTGACCCAGTACTTGGTCTAAATTGCGTTCATCTAATATTTTTACTCGCGGCACGAGCGTCTTGGCAGTAGGCGTTGTATAAGCCGGAACCAGCGACGGCGAAGTTCCTGAAACAACGTTCGTGGGTTGAGTAACGGGTGAAGCCGGCGGCGGGGAAAAAGTTCTCAAAGATGGCGGAGCGGCTGGCAAAACAGTATAACCATCAAACGCTTTTTGTAATGATGCCGGGTCTGTCTGATAAATCTCCACCTTTAATTTGTTTTTTTGTTCAATAAAATCAATAATGTTTTTCACTTCCGGGCTTTTGGGATTTATGGCTGCCACCCTAATAGTGTTACTCGCGGCTTCAAAAACCACCATCTGATATTTTTCCGCCACCTCTTTGGGAAATCTTTCTAAAACATCTTTGGGAATGCTTACTTCTTTCAAATCAACTGTTTCAATATTTTGGAGAGCAGGTTTTGACGGAAAATTTGCCGGCAGTGTCTTGGGGTAAAGAACGCTTTCAAAATCCACCACGGAAGTAACCGCCAACCTGATATCTTTTTTTAACTCCCGGCTTATTTTTTCTAACCTCTCCTCCAGCTCCCCGGTTAAAAACCACGGTCGGGCAATAGCCATATGTAAAACATTATTCTGGAGGGCAAAAGGAATAATCTGATACTTTTGCATCAATTCGCGGGAAAGCAAACTAAAGACATCTTTTTTAATCTTTTTTCCTAAAAGCGAAACCACGGGTAAACCAAAAAAGACGCTGTAAGCGGAAAGCAGTTTCTTTTCCAAAATCAGTCGTTTCCTTAAAATTGCCTCCAAAACCTCGGCTGTGGTTTTGTAGGGCTTCTTTAATTCAGTCAAATCCTCTTTTTTAAGAAGACCTCGTTTGACTAAAAATTCTAAAAAATCCTTTTCCTTCGCCACTTCAAAGCCCTCCAAAAGGATTATCCCGACCCACCTCGGAGGTGGAAACTTCCACGGGCAAGGCGCCGTTCATCTTCAGGGCGGAAAGAATTTTAAGCTCCGGGCTTTGAAAAAGAGTGGCGGAAATAACATCTTTGGAAAGCCGCTCACTTACGGCCGCGGCATTTGGCTTGGTTTTCCCAAAAAACCAGCCAAAGCCAAGAACTAAAGCCAAGATGAGTAAAATTCCCCAAGATGATTCTTTCATTCTTCCTCCTTGCTACCTGACTTGTCCGGGGTAGATTTAACAGAGGGCGGCGCCGTGGCTCCTCCATCTGTCTTGCCGGCATTGTAAGCCGCGCCAATTCTCAAAGTAGCGGAAAGTAAATCGCCTGTGGCGTCAGCCACGATATTGATTGATTTGACCAAAAGCGGCCGACTGTTTTGTTCCAAATTAGAGAGAAATGTCTTTAGGGCGCTAAAATTGCCTTGCACTGTGATATCTAAAGGCGCTTCATTGCCCGCGGCTTGACCGGGCTGTAAACTCTGAAGCAAAACATTGCTTTGACTGGCAATGCTTTCTAACATCACCAGTAAAGAGGGGTAATCCGGCTCGCTGGGCAAGGCAGTGTTGACTTTGGCGAGCAAATCGGACTTACTCTTAATTTCTCCGGCTAAAGAAGTCAGGGTCTCCAGTTTTTGCTTTTTATTTTCCACTTCTTTCTGAACCACCGCCAATTCCAAAGAGCGCTCTTTAAGACCGGCTAAAACCGGTTTCAGCCCAAAATAAATTAAAAGCAAAGCCGCGGCGAGCAGTAAAAAACTGGCGTAATTTTTCAGAAATTCTCTCATTTCTTTAAGACCTCCTTGTTAATCTGCGCCTGCAGAGAAAAATCAACCTCCCCGTCTTTGAGTTGGATAGTGGTTAAATTAAGATTGGAAAACATTTTGGATTGAGGTAAAACCGTTAAAAGCTTGGAAAGAGAAGAAAGTGATTTAACCGCGCCTTCAATTTTCAGGCCGCCATTTTCTTCCATACTGACGGTTGAGTAGCGGGCATCTTTGACTTGGGTTTTGCTCAATTCGTCCAAAAAATCAGACCAGATAATTTTTTTGTCATTAATTTCTTTAAACTTCAAGAGAACCGCGGAAAAGGTCTCCACATCTTTCTTGGTTTGAGAAATAGGCGCGGCGTTTAATTTTTCATTAAGCGCATTTTGCTCGCGCTGCTGCTTGGCTAACTGCGACTTTTTGAGGGCTGAAAACCCGGCCGTAATAATAATAAAAAAGACAGCCAGCGTCAAAAAGATAATGGCGTAAGTTTGCGCCGGTGACTGGGAGCTGATAATTTTAGGTGGACCTTCTAAAGCCAATGCCCCTCCTTGTTTTGTGTTTTGTG
>CAZKOU010000016.1:0-3142 GCA_964554505.1 uncultured Candidatus Saccharibacteria bacterium | reverse complement strand
GACTAATCTTCAACAATAATACTGACGCTATATTGCGTATTTAAGTGGTCGTGGACGCCGAAATTGCCCGCGGTTTCAAAGGTAAAAGTGTAAGTTTGGTCTTGGTTCAAAACATTGGAACGCAAACCGGGAATTTGAGTGTGAAAAGGATGTATATTGCTGGCAATGTCGTGAGGACTGTCGTCATCGTTCTTAAACATTATTTTATCACCTTTCTTGAGGGTCAGGCCGGTTTTTTCAAACCCGTCTTTCTTAATTTTTAATTCATAGGTCTTGGACTGGCGTGTTTCCGTGGCCGGTGTTTCTGTGGTTCCCGCAACCGGGCTTTCTTTCGGCTTATTCTCCTCGTCTTTCTTTCCTTCCTCCTTTTTCTTTTCTACTCTCTGCTTGGCTTTTTCTTCCTGTTTCTTGACTTCCGCGTCTTTTCTTTCAATAGATTTTTTGGTTTCCTCCTCTCCCATTTTGTTCAGCCGCTCCATAATTTTTTTCTTGGCTTCAATGTTCTCTTTGTCATTTTCCAAAATTTTCTCCAATCTCTGGGGGTCTTTTTTCAATTCCTCTTCTAATTTCTTCTGTGAGCGCTCAATGGCGTTTTCAATCGCGGGTTTGGCGGTTTCGGGCGCGCGGCTTAATAATTCTTCCAAGATGAGCACGTGTTTTTTCAAGCCGCCCTCTATCTTTCGCGCCACCAGTGAAATGGTTTCGGCTGGCTCCCTTGCCGCTTTTTCCAAAGTATCTTTTTCCACTTGACCAATCGCCTCTTCCAAATCGTCGTCTAATTCGTCAACCTCGTCAATTTCCTCCAGGGCCTTGAGCCGTTTAAGATATTTTTCCTCGGTTTTGGCTTCTTTGTCGGCTAATTTCTGGCTGATTTTGTCTAATTTTTGGGCTAATTCTTCGGCCGTGAGATTCTGCTTCAAAAGCACACGTGAGAGGTCCTTTACAACCTCTAAACGGGTTTTGATGATTTTCTGGTTAAACTCGCCGCTGGCTTTAAGCGACATAGAGTCCAAAATTGAAGCCCCGAAAAGGCGATTCTGTTCTAAACGCGAAAGAAGGGTTAGAAGTGCAGTATTCGGCTGAAAAGCAGCGCCAATCTCGCCTGTTAAAGTGTTAATTTGCGTTTGCAGGCCAGTCACTTGCTGATTATATGACAAAAGAAGCTCTCCGGCTTTCTCATTATCGCCGTTCTTCTGGGCTTGCCGCGCTTTGAGCAAAGTCAAATCCGCCAACTCCAAAGAAAGTTTGGCTTTCTTGACTTCCTGCCGCGTGATAATTCGGCTAAAACGTCTTTTGAAAAATTGCCAGAAATTGGGACTGGAAACGCCGAGGTCGGAAGGCAAAATTTCGGTGCCAGCCGCTAAACTGCTTTCTGCTGCCGCGGTTTCTGTGGTTTGGAGAATTTCTGTGGTTTGGGCCGAAGATGTCGCAAAATAAAAACCAAAGACCAAAACAAAACCGGCTAAGTATCCTAAAAATCTCATCAATCCTCCTTATTTATATTGTAAAATATGAAATTAGAAATGTCAAAATCAGCAAAAAGATAGAGGCGATGGCGGGTCTGGAAGGAATCGGACCTCCGACTGCGGTTTTGGAGACCGCTGGTATACCACTTACCTACAGACCCCTATCACTTTTTTGCCTTGCTGTGCTCTTTGGCTTCTTTGTGCAAGGTTTGCTGGCGGCAGAAGCGGCAAAATTTATTCAATTCCAAATTATCCGGGTCATTGGTTTTGTTTTTTTGGGTCCGATAATTCTGCCGGCGACAAACCGAGCAGGATAAAGTTAAAAATTGTCGCGCGCCTTTTTTAGCCATTTCGCTCCTTTCAGTCGCTCAGTGTAAACTTATCTTTTATTTTTATCATATTTTCCTTAAAGATTCTATTAAACTTTCTTTCTTTTCTCTTCTCCAACCTTTAATCTCTTTTTCGCGCTTCGCCGCTTCTTTTCTTGTCTTAAAATCTTCACTATAAACTAATCTGATTGGTAAGCGATTTTTGGTTAATTTTGATAACCCATGTCTGTGTTCTGAAATTCTTTTATCAAGATTTGATGTTATGCCAGTATAAAAATAATCATCACTACATAATAAAATATATACCGCATAGGGCATCCTAAATCACTGGGTAGTTTACACCGAGCCCGCTTCTGACGGGCGAGATAGTTTACACCGAACCCCGCCCTGCGGGGCGAGGTGGAGCCCACGCGCGGATTTGAACCGCGGACCTACTCCTTACCATGGAGTTGCTCTACCTATCTGAGCTACATGGGCAAAGTATTTTTACTCTATCCCCTTCAATCCGTACAGTAACTCGTCAAGCCCTTCATTTTCCGGGTTGATTTTTTTCAGCTTAAGATAATATTTCCACCCCAAGTCCTTTTGCTTTAACAGGATGCACGTTCTTATGATAAAGTGGAGCACTTTTGGATTTGAGGGCTCCAATATTACCGCTTTCTTTGCGTTTTGTAAAGCATCTTCCAGTTTTTCCAACTTTAGTTTTGTTTCCGCAAGCGCAAGATAATGAGAGGCGGATACGTTCTTTAATTTATTTGCAAGTTTTACCACGTGCTCCCATGTGGCTTCGGCGTGGAGAAAATTTTTGCTCTCAAGATAAATTTTTGCAAGAAGCTTGTAGGCAAACAACGATTTCGGATCCTCTTTGATAACATGAAGCGCAGCTTTTTCAGCTTCGTCAAATTTTCCCTCGTTCATGAATTCTTCCGCCCTTTGGAGATCCGCGTCTTTCTGATTGTCTTTGTGCATTGCGGATTTTTTTCTGATTTTCTGCAATATCTTTTTGTATCCCTGTTTCTTATCCTGCAAGAATTCATGGTATTTCCTCACTCGTTTTAGGAGTAACGAGGCGGACGGAATCCCAAAGCCCGCTCCAGCAAATCTAGTTTTCGCAACGTGAAATTTCCGTTTAAGCCGTTCTTCCAATAGAGATCGTTTTTTATTTTTTTCCCGTTCTATCTCCTCAAGATTTATTCCCCGCAAGACCGGCATTTTTTTTCCTACAATGACGATAATGAGGGCGAGTGATAAAACGAATATTACAAATGCGATAATGCTAAGCATATTTTTGCATACTGTCTATCACTGCAAAAAATTCATCCGCTTTGGTGCTCGCGCTTCCAACAA
>CAZKOU010000015.1:0-9869 GCA_964554505.1 uncultured Candidatus Saccharibacteria bacterium | reverse complement strand
CATTTTTACCAACACAAAGTCCTTTCTTGAAAAAAGTTCGTCGCGGTGCTGGCCGTAAGGAGAGTAATAGGTGGGGGCGCGGGGCAAAGCGGCTAACATAGCGGCTTCAGACAAAGTCAGTTCCTTGGCGGATTTGCTAAAATAGGTCTTAGCCGCGGCTTCGGCGCCGTAAGCATTGGAGCCGTAGGGAATTTCATTGAGATAAGCGGTTAAAATTTCGTCCTTGGAATAAATGGCTTCCAGTTCCAAGGATAAAATGACTTCCTGAATTTTGCGGGAAAAGGTGCGTTTGGAAGTTAAAAAAGAATTCTTGACATATTGCTGGGTGATGGTGGAGCCGCCCTCCTGTATTTTCAGATTAATGATATTTTTAAAGAGCGCCCGGATAATGGAGGAAAAGCGAATACCTCTGTGCTCGTAAAAATGTTTATCCTCCACGGCAATGGTCGCTTTTTTCAGATTTTCAGGAATGTCCTCGCTTTTCAAAACCAGCCGTTTTTTCTCGCCCGAAACCGCAAAAAGCATTTTACCCTGCCGGTCGTAGATTTGGGTTGATTCCGCGCTTTGATGCTCCTTGATTTTGCCCGGTGTGGGCAGGTCCTTGGAATACCAGGCGAACATTAAAAGCAAAAACGCCGCGAAATACAAAAGATAGCGCGGCCATTTTTTGATGAATTTTTTCCAGCTAAATCGGCGGTATCGGGAAAGGCCCGAGTGTTTGAAGGGGTTTTTGAAAGGGGAACGGATGAAAAGAAAGTGTTTAGGCATAGCGATTTAAGTTAAATTCCAACTTCCAAACTCCAATGCTCAATCAATTTTCAATGTTCAACATTCAGGAGTTTGGAATTTAAATATTGAGATTTTAGAGTTAACCATTTGATTTTTAATTAGATTCTATTTTGTATTGTATCAAACAATGGGTTACAATAAAAATAGAATGAGCATTGAGGAGGTTTTGAACCGCGGGGTGGCAGAAGTCATTGTGGCGGATTTTCTGCGGCGGAAACTAAAAAGTGGCAAAAAATTGCGGGTGAAGTTTGGCATTGACCCTACAGCGCCGGATTTGCACTTTGGCCACGCCGTGGTTTTAAGGAAGCTTCGCCAGTTTCAGGATTTGGGACACTTGGCGGTTTTAATTATCGGCGATTTTACAGCCCAAATCGGCGACCCTTCGGACAAACAAAAAACCCGCTTGCCGCTCACCGCGGCTGAAGTGAAGCAAAACGCCAAGACCTATTTAGAGCAGGCCTACCATATTTTAGACCCAGAAAAAACCGAGGTGCATCGCCAATCCGAATGGTTTTCCAATTTTGACTTAAAGAAGGTTTTTGAATTATTAAGCAAAGCCACGGTCAAACAACTCTTGGAGCACGAAACATTTAACTTGCGGCTCAAAAAAGACCTGCCGCTTTCCCTACACGAACTCATTTACCCCCTGCTTCAAGGTTACGATTCCTTAATGCTCCGCGCGGATTTGGAATTGGGCGGAACAGACCAGAAGTTTAATTTATTGATGGGACGGGAGATACAAAAGGCCTTTGGCCAGAAACCGCAAGATATTTTGACACTTCAATACCTTATTGGTTTGGACGGCAAGGAGAAAATGGGCAAATCCTTAAAAAATTACATTGCCCTAAATGATTCTCCTTCAGAAATGTACGGCAAAGTAATGTCTATTCCAGATGATTTAATTTTACAGTACTTTGAATTGCTGACTGATGTGAAAGAAAAGGCCTTGAAAATCATCCAAAAAGAATTGAAAACAAAAAGCCGTAATCCGCGGGAAATCAAATCAAAGTTAGCTAAACTGTTGGTAGAAACATTTTACGACGCGTTAGACGCCGAGAAGACCGAGGCAGAGTTTAACCGCGTGTTTCGGCAAAAAGAAATTCCTACTAAACTGACGACCGTCGCCTTAGCTAAAAAAACTTGGTTATTAGTCGATTTGTTGGTTAAGTTGAAATTAGCGGCTTCCAAGTCAGCCGCCCGCCGCTTGCTTCAGCAGGGCGGGGTCAGAATAAACAGTCAAGTGGTTGGTCAAGAAGGAAAAATCACGGTTAGTAATGGTTGGGTAATTCAAGCGGGGAAGAGGCGCTTTGTCAAGATTAAAGTATAACTATGTTCAAGCAGAAAATAAGCCAGCTTTTAGAAAAAGCGGCAAAAGTCAGGGAAGGTGATTTTAAGGTAGATTATCCAGAGCCGTCTTTTGGCGACTATGCCGCAAACATTGCTTTGGTCTTGGCTAAAAAGAAGAAAAAAGACCCCTTGAAGATTGCCCAAAACATTGTGCGACATCTCAATAAGTTCAAAGCAAGCTCTAAAGAAAAGTTGTTTAAAGAAATTAATGTTGCTCCGCCGGGGTTTATTAATTTCAAAATTTCCGAAAAAGAATTAAAAAACGTTTCCGGACAGATTTTAAAAGCCGGGCAAAATTTTGGCCAAAACAAAGAGGGGAGTGGAAAGAAGGCGAGGGTGGAGTTTATTAGCGCCAACCCCACGGGACCGATGCACATTGGCAATGGCCGCGGCGGGCCGCTGGGCGATACTCTAGCTAATGTTTTATCTTTCAGCGGCTACAAGGTTTTACGCGAATACTTTGACAATGATTGCGGCGAACAGGTTTTAGAACTGGGTAAAACCTTAGCCGCGCGCGCCGGCTGGCTCAAAATCAAGGAAGACGATTTAACTTACAAAGGCGAATACACCAAGGAACTGGCTTTGCATATTAAGAAGAGAATAAAGGACTCGGCAAAATTTTCCGAAAACACACTCATTCAAAAGCTCGGCGCAATGAGCGTCAAAATTTTGTTTCGGGAAATTATCAAAGACGCCAAAAAGATGGGCATTAAATACGATTTAGTTGTGCACGAAAGCGCTCTGCAGAAAAAAGCGCCGGCAATTTTGGCGAAATTGGAAAAAAGGGGACTTTTGAAGCATTACGACAACGCGGTTTGGTTTTTAACCGGCAAGGAAAAAGACGCAGTGGTCATTAAAAGTGACGGCGCCTATACTTATTTCACCACGGATTTAATTTATCATCAGGAAAAATTTCAGAGCAACTTTGATTTGGTGGTGGATGTTTTTGGCAGTAACACTTCCGGTCATATCCCGAAATTAGAGGCCTTAGCCAAGGCGCTGGATTTTGATTTGGCCAAGTTTAAGATAATTCTTTACCAGTTTGTGCGGGTGCGGCGGGGGAAGGAGGTGGTTAAAATGAGCAAGCGCGCCGGCAATTTTGTCACGGCCCGGGAGGTTTTGGAAGAAGTGGGGAAAGACGCTTTTCGTTTTTTTATTTTGATGCACGACGCCAATACGCATCTGGATTTTGATTTGGAGTTAGCCAAGAAAAAAGGTCTGGACAACCCGGTTTATTATGTAAAGTATGCTCATGCCCGCCTGTCCAACATCTTAAAAAAAGCCCGGGCTTTACATTTTACATCTAACTTTAACCTTTCACATTTTCCAACGGATTATCAACTGGCGCCCACGGAAAGAAACCTTATAGTTTGCCTTTCGCGTTTTCCGGAAATAGTGCAGGAGGCGGCGAAAACATTTCAAGTCCAAAAATTGCCGCAGTATGGTTTGGCTCTGGCGAAATTAGTCCACGATTTTTACGAGCAAGTCCGGGTGATTGACTTCTTAAACCCCAAAACCACGGCGGCCCGTTTAGCCCTTGTCAAGTCCAGTCAAATTGTGCTTAGAAACTTATTAAAATTAATGGGCATTAAAGCCCCGGCGAGAATGTGATAGAATGTAAGGGGGAGGGAAAATGTTTATCATAGGGGTACGGAATAAAATTGTCTGGATTTTAGCGGGGCTGGTAATTTTAGGCGGCGCCGGCGGATTTGGCTATTTGACTCAAACGGGGAAAATTAAATTAAGCGCGGAGGGATTGCTAAGTTCTGCCAAAAGAAATCAGCCACCTAAAGTTGAAACACCCAGTCCTAAAAAAATCAAATTTGTTTCCGGCGAAGCGATTGTTAAATTCAAAGAAAGCCCGAAGACCAAAAAATTAGAGACCCAGTTTTCAGAATTAAAATCAAGTATTAAAAGACCGGACGACCAATTTGAACCGCTCCTTCCCAAAGCCAATCTTTCTGATTCCGGGGGAGAAAACCTGTCTAAGTTTGTTAAAGTTAAACTAAAACTTCAAACCAAGGACCAAAAAGAACCCGAATTCCCCAAGGGTTTTCCGGAAGAACTAAAACCGCCTTACAATTTTGAAGAACAAGAAACCTTAAGTTTAATCGCTGCCTACAAACAAAACCCTACTGTTGAATCAGCCGAACCCAATATTCTCTATGAACCCAACTTTATCCCCAATGACCCTTACTTTAACAGCGGTTATACTTGGGGCCAAAACTATGATGATTTGTGGGGCACTAAAGTCATTCAGTCCTCGCTGGCTTGGGATAGTTCTCAAGGCGAGGGAATAACTGTGGCAGTGGTTGACACTGGCATTGACTATAATCACGAAGATATAAGAGATAATGTCTGGCAAAACAGCGGCGAGGTAGCGGGCGACGGAGTAGATAATGACCAAAATGGGTATATTGACGATACCCGCGGATGGAATTTTTACGACAACAATAATAATCCGATGGATACTTATGGCCACGGCACTCATGTGGCTGGCACCATCGCGGCGACCGGAAATAACGAGTTGGGAATCGTGGGAGTGGCTTTTAAGTCAAAAGTAATGGCTTTGAAAGTGGGTGACCAATTCGGATTTCCTTTTTCGGCGATTTTTGGAGGCATTTATTACGCGGTCAGTCAAGGAGCTAAAGTTATTAATATGAGCTATGGAGGATATGGGCCGTATAGTCCTGAAGACGAGCTTTTAGATTATGCTGACAGTAAAAATGTGGTTTTGGTGGCCTCGGCGGGAAATAATTGGGCTGAAGCGCGGCTTTATGGTCCAGCCGGTCATCCCAAGGTCATTACTGTCGGCGCGCTTGACCCTTACGGTCAAAAACCTTGGTGGTCTAATTATGGCTTAAAATTAGATGTAATGGCTCCGGGAGTGGATACGCTTTCTCTTAGGTCAGCGGTAAATAATCTTCCTACCGACCGTATTGTAGGGGGAAAATACATTAGATTGGATGGCACCTCAATGGCTGCCCCGCATGTGAGTGGCGCCGCCGCAATACTCTTGGCTAAAAATCCTAATTTTCTACCTTCTCAAATTAAATACTCCCTTAAAAAAACCAGTGATGATTTGGGTAGTCAGGGTATTGATTTAGAATTTGGTTATGGCCGCATTAATCTCGCTCAATCTTTATCAGTTGTTAACCCGCCTATAATAAATCTGGCATTTTACAATCCTGATTTCAATCAGAATGTCAGGGGTCAATTGTCTTTTTCCGGCCGCGCTTTTTCCAACCGCTTGGCTAATTATAAGATAGAATATACAACAGTTAACCGGCCTTATTCCTGGAATACAATTTTAGAAGATAGTCAGTTGCCTGAAAACGACTTTTTGGGTAATTGGGATACCACAAAGGTTTTTGATGAAAAATACTGGCTTAAACTAACCGTAACCACGGCTGGAAATCAACCTTACTTAGAATCAATTTACACTCTGGTTTTTCCGATTAATAAAGTTAAAGAGGGTTGGCCAAAAATAAGTAATTCGGAAATCAATTCCGCTGTGACCTTGGCTGATTTAGACCAAGATGCTAAGAAAGAGGTCTTAGTTAATAGTAATAAGGGTTTTATGGGAGGCCAAACTGCGGCTAATGTTTTTCGTGGTGACGGTTCTTATTTTCCCGGCTGGCCTAAGGAGCATAATCGGTTGTTTGATTCACTTTCTTCTGCTTCGGCCGTGGCTGATTTAGATAGAAATGGTAGCCCCGATATTATTTACAGCAGTGAATTGAGGTCTGATCAAGTATACGCCCGTCGTTCTGATGGCACTAATCTGCCCGGTTGGCCTGTTTCCATCCGTCTTCCGACATCTATGACATTTATAAAGTGGGCAGCGCCGACTGTTTTTGACATTGACAGGGATGGTTATCCCGAGGTCATTATTGGTGACTTGAATGGTTATCTTAATGTTTTTAATCACGCTGGTCGTCCTGTGGCTGGTTGGCCTCAAAAGGTTAGCGATTATCAAGATGCTTATATCACAAGCACCGCGGCTGTCGGCGATATTGACCAAGATGGTCAAGTTGAAATTATTGTTTCTATGAATAACTATGGCGCCAATTTTGACCTTGTGGCTGTTTATACCGCTAATGGTCAAGCGAAGCCGGGCTGGCCAAAGAAGGTTTTTTATAACACCACCTACCTTCCTTGGGATTCAAGCTCACCCGTTTTGTCCGACCTTAATGGAGATGGTAAGTTAGAGATTATTGTTAAATTACGGAAGGAAACTGATTGGAGAGATGGTTATTATCCCGCTCGTCTGGCTGTTTTTGATTATCAGGGCAATATGCTCCCCGGTTGGCCGCAGCCAATCGGAGGCAGCTACTTTACTTCGCCCTTGGTCGCTGACCTTGATAATGATGGAAAATTAGAAATTGCGACTGTTGGCGACCTCTATCAATGGGATAATGGTTGGATTAGTGCCACTTCGATTAGAGTTTTTCGCCCTGATGGTTCTCAAATTTGGGAAAAACTTTTATCCAAAATTTTTTATCCGGGAAAAGCCAGTCCGATTGCTGTCAATATTGACGGAGATGCTCAAAAGGAAATTTTAGTCCCGACTTTTGGTTGGTATAACACCGGCGATTCGTGGAATTTCTTTCTTGCTAGTGGACAAATCTACGCTTTCAAGGCAGATGGCGCGATATTGAGTAAAGACAAGGGTTGGCCAAAAATGTTGGGTGGCGCTAATTGGGCCTCTACCCCGGCGGCAGCTGATATTGACGGCGATGGTAAGTTAGAATTGGTATCCGGTTCAGAGAACGGGGTCTTTGCCTGGGATTTAAAGGGAGTAACCACTAATCAAACTAATACTTGGCCGATGTTCCAGCACGACCAGCAACATACTGGTTTTTTGAGAACATTCTTTAGCGTGCCGCCTAAAAAAGACGAAAGGCAGAAGTGGCCGCCGCCGCTAATTTGGCCTTTCCAAAGGAGAAGTTAAAGCCCGACCTCAAAAATTTCCTTGTCGGAAAGGAGCCACATTTTGCGCACCACGGAATTGATGGTTAAATCCGTGATGGTTTGATTTTCTTTGAGCACATACTGACGGATGAATTCGCCTTTTTTGTCAAACTCAATCACGCGGTTTAAGCTGCCGTCTAAAATAAAGAGCGAATCCGAATTTTGGTCAGTGACAATTTTAAGGGGTTTGCTGATTTCATCCAAGGGTTTGGGCAGATTCTTTAATGTAAATTCCTGTTTTTCACCGTTAAGCAGATTAAGCACTTCTCCGTTTTTCTTCAAGACATAGACATTGCCGTCAATGGTAAAGGAAACAGCTTCGGTTAAATCCACCTTTTTGACCAGATAATTCTCGCCTTTTTGAAATCCCTCTTTGGTGGAGCGGTGGCGGAAAATCTGGGAGGAAGAGGGGTCCAAAAGATAAACATTGCCCACATAGGTCGCCAACTCCCGGCCGTTTTCAAAATTGCCTTCTTTAAGCACGGCGATTTCCGCTTCGCCGTTGGCTAAGTTGAGATTAAAAAGTTGTTTTTCCGTGGTGAATAAAAGAAGGTTTTTATCGCCCAAGAGCGCGGCCGCGTGATAAATGCCCCGTTTTTCCGGCAGGTCTTTAATTTTGTCGGTTTGGCCGTCCACTGGATTAGTCATAAAGACCTCGCCGCTTTTTTTGTTTAGAGAATAGACCTTGCCTTCAGCCACAAAGATGCGGTCGGCTTCGTTTTTAAGAATGGTTAAGAGCGTTGGATTTTCCAGCCGCGTCGTGTCGGTTAATTTATCTAAATCAACATTGATTTGGGTCATTAAATTGGTTGCTTCTTTGCCTAAATCTTTATTTTTGCCGGTATTTTGGCGAATCTGCTCTGCGGTCTTTAGGGCTTGGCCAAAAAGTTCTATGGCTTTAGATGGTTCATTGTAAAGTAAAGCCAATTTGGCTTCGTCGCGTTTGACTTCGGCTTGGCGCAGAGTTTCTCCCGTGGGAATTTCCCGGCTGCTTCTAACTTTGCGGCGCAAAGTACTGACCACTAAAACTATGACCAAGACCGAAACTAAGATTAAAATTATGGGGTGCCAGGGGAGTCGCGGTATTTTCAAGGCCGGCAGTTTAGGCACAATCAGCGAGACCTTAGGCGGGGTGGTTTTGGTTTTTGGTCCGGGAGCAGTGTAGTCATGCACCGAGAAGGGTTCTTTTTCTTTTTGAGCCGTGATTTTGAAAGCTAAAAATTTGAACAGCCGGTTGCCCCAAAACGCGCTTTGCCGGTAAAGAAAATTGATTAGCGAAATTGCGGCTTGGCCGGCTAATTTTAGTTCATTTTGAAAAGTAGGCCAGAAATATTCTTTTGCCGAAGGAAAGGCATTTTCTCTGGTTTTTTGAGAAATTTTCTGGGAAAAGAAATTAAGGCGCGGCTTGATTTTTTGGCTTAATTTACTGATTTTTTGGTTTAAGCTGCCCAGTGAAATTATGGGCTCATCTAAATAGACCACATTTTGTTGGTTTGCATCTGGCGGGTTTTCGGTTAATTCCAAAACCAAGCCGTTGAAGCGCGTTTTTTCTTTTTCCTTACTAATGCTCCGGGCGAGCGAGGAGGCGATTTCCAGAAGAGAAATGCTTGGGTTTTCTTCCAGAAAAACAAGGGCGTTTTTCAGTTCTGTTTCTGGTCCGTTGCCAAAAATCAAGCGGTCGGTTTTTTCAATACTGCCGGAGACCAAGCTTTGAAAAGTGTGCAGGGGATGGGGCGGCGCGCTTTCCAAAGTCGCTTCTTCACGGATACTGGAAAGTTTATTGTTGCGCAGTAAAAAAGCGGTCACGCGGCCGGAAAAAGTGAGATGAATTTCGGATTGGTTGACCAGACAAAGGAGCGCGTTTAACTTGCCAATCCATTCGGTTTCACCCAGTTTTGAAAGCTGGCCCAAACTTTCATTGACTTTAAGAATAGCGGTTTCAAAATTTTCCAAATCAGAGGTCGAGATGGCTTGGTAGTATTCGCGGCTTAAAGTGTTGATGATGCTTTGGCCAATCTGCACCGAGGACTGCCAAGGAACTTGAATTTCCACCAGACAAAAAAGTTCTCCGTAATCATTTTTTTCCGGGGAAGGAGGAAGTTTGACCTGCACAGTGAGAAACCGCTCTGAAACGCGGTTTTTGAGGGCAAGGCGAATGTAATGAGTGAACATAATTAATAAACCGATAGGCCGATAGAAGGACCCACTGTACTCAATATAGATTTTCCGCCAGAGGCGGTTCTGCTTATGGCATGACGCTTCGGCGGGCAAATAAGCCGATAGGCCGATTTTCCTCCTATCCTTTTATCCTCTTATCCTCTTATCGATGTTCATTTTAATGATAACATATTTTTGGCTTTGTGCTATATTTAAAATGCGCCGCTCGGGGAGATTTTTTGGCTTACAATTTTAGATATGGGGGCCTTAGATTGCCGTCCGCCTTGGCGGCCGCGCTGCGGGCACCCACTTGGTTTATTAAACCAAAAAACTCTTTGGCGGCGTGAATAGAGATGTGTATTGTGTAATGTGAGGAAATATAGGAGGAAAGAAGGTTAAGAAAAGAGGTTGATGATATATCAAGAATGATTTCAGGTTTGATTAACTATCAGAAAACTTGTTTTTAATTTGTCCCTTATCACAAAACACATCACGCAAAACACAAAACTAATATCGGGGAGTAGCTTAGCTGGCCTAAAGCGCGAGGCTGGGGGTCTCGAGATCGGAGGTTCAAATCCTCTCTCCCCGACCAAGTTTCAAAG